>NZ_JBSGFQ010000090.1:0-53725 GCF_053603495.1 Nonomuraea sp. NPDC004186
CACCGCGGGCTGCCGCCGGTCAGAAGTCCCGGCCGCGACCCACCACGGAGAGCCCGCGGCCACGGAAGACCAAGGGGCATTGGTGGTGGCCCCGGCTGCAGCCGGGAGACGACGGTCTCCTTGGAGTAGGGGACGCCGGCCACGGTGCCCGGATAGCTCGACGGGATCGCGATGCGCGCGGGCGACACCTCGACCTCGGCGTGCGTGACCCCGGGCTGGATGCTCGCGCCGCCCAGCTCGGCCAGCAGCTGCACGGCCCGCCACGAGGCGACGAGGGGCAGCTCCCGGTCGACGCCGCGTTCGAACCGCTTGGACGACTCCGACACCAGCCCGTTCCTGCGCGACTCGCGCGAGATGCCGGTCGCGGAGAAGTGGGCGGCCTCGATGACGATGTCGGTCGAGGCGTCGGAGATCTCGGTCTCCAGCCCGCCCATGGTGCCGGCCATCGAGATCGGCCCCGACTGGTCGGTGATCAGGATGTCGTCGGGGTCGAGCTCGCGTACGACGTGGTCGAGCGTCTCGAGCCGCTCGCCCGCGACGGCGCGGCGCACGACGATCTCGCCGCGCAGCTTGCCGCGGTCGAACGCGTGCAGCGGCTGCCCGAGCTCCAGCATCAGGTAGTTGGTGATGTCGACGGCCAGCGACACCGACCGCATGCCGGCGCGCGTGAGGCGGATCCGCATCCAGAGCGGGCTCTGGGCGGCAGGGTCGAAGCCGGTGACCTCGCGCAGCACGAACCTGTCGCACGCGGTCGGGTCGGCGATCGACGCCGGCCACGCCGTGCCGGTCTCGGTGGGCAGCTCGACGTCGGCGGGGTCGCGGAACGCCACCCCGAACCCGGTCGCCACCTCGCGGGCCACGCCCCTGATCGACAGCGCGTAGCCGATGTCGGGCGTGATCTCCAGCTCGATCACGTCGTCACGCAGGCCGAGCAGCTCGACCACGTCGGTGCCGATCGGGGTGTCGGCCGGCAGCACCATGATGCCGCCGTGGTCGTCGCTCAGCCCGAGCTCGCGCTCGGAGCAGATCATGCCCTCCGACATGCGCCCGTACGTCTTGCGCGCCCCGACCTCGAACCCGCCGGGCAGTACGCCGCCGGGCAGCACGACGGGCACGCGGTCGCCGGCGACGAAGTTGGTGGCACCGCAGACGATCTCGCGCGGCGTCGCCTCACCGGTCTCGACCTTGCAGTGCCGGATCGGCTTCTTGAAGCCGGACAGCTCCTCGATCACGAGCACCTCGCCGACGACGACGTTCTTGACGTCGTGGCCGTGCGAGGTGATCGACTCGAGCTTGAGCCCGGCGGCCGTGAGCTTGTCGGCCACCTCGTGGGCGGTGACCGCCGGGAGATCGACATACTCCCGCAGCCAGGAAAGCGGGACCTTCATCAGATCTCCATTCCGAACGGGAGCGTGAAGCGCACGTCTCCCTCGACCATGTCACGCATGTCCTCGGCGTTGTGGCGGAACATCAGCGTCCGCTCGATGCCCATGCCGAACGCGAACCCGGAGTACCGCGACGGATCGACCCCGCAGGCGATGAGCACGCGCGGGTTGACCATGCCGCAGCCGCCCCACTCGATCCAGCCCTCCGACTTGCAGGTGCGGCAGGGCGGGTTGCCGGGGATCGCCGAGCTGCCGCGGCAGACGAAACACTTGAGGTCCATCTCGGCGGACGGCTCGGTGAACGGGAAGTAGTTGGGCCGGAAGCGGGTCGTGATGCCCTTGCCGAACATCACCTCCGCGAACCGGTCGAGCGTGCCCTTGAGGTGGGCCATCGTCAGGCCCTCGTCCACGGCCAGCCCCTCGGTCTGGTGGAAGACCGGGGTGTGGGTGGCGTCGAGCTCGTCGGTGCGGAACGTCTTGCCAGGCGAGATCACGTAGACCGGCAGCTCGCGCTGGAGCAGCGCGCGGATCTGCACCGGCGAGGTCTGCGTGCGCAGCACCATGCCGGAGTCGGCGTGGCCCGGCGCTGCCACGTAGAACGTGTCGTGCTCCGAGCGGGCCGGGTGGTCCTTGGCGATGTTGAGCGCGTCGAAGTTGAACCACTCGCCTTCGAGCTCGGGGCCCTCGGCCACTTCGTAGCCCATGGCGACGAACGCGTCGGCGATGCGCTCCTGCAGCGTGGTCAGCGGGTGGCGGGCGCCGCGCGGCCGCCGGTCCCACGGCAGGGTGACGTCGACGGTCTCCTCGACGAGCACCCGCGCGTCGCGCTCGGCCTCGAGCTCGGCCTGGCGGGCGGCGAGCGCTTCGTTGATCGCCCTACGGGCGGTGCCGACGCGCTTGCCGGCCTCGGCGCGGGCGGCGGGCGGCAGGGCGCCGATCTCGCGGTTGGCCAGGGCGATGGGCGAGCGGTCGCCCGCGTGCGCCAGCCGGGCCTGCTTGAGTGCGTCGAGGCTGTCGGCCGCCTTGATCGCCGCGATGGCGTCGGCCTCCATGCGGGACACCTCGTCGGCATGCAACGGTGTCACCTCGACGGGGTCGTAGTCAGACAAGAGTGAGCTCCGTATCCAGGGCTTGAGCGGAAAAGAGTCTAGTGGGGCCCGCCCACCGGGGCCGACTCGATCGCTAAGGGGTGGCGAAGTCGGGCGTGCCGGTGGGCACGGTAAATCGGAACTCCGCCCCGCCCTCGGGCGCCCGCTGCACGGTGATCGTGCCGCCATGCGCCTCGACCAGGCCCTTGACGATGAAGAGGCCGAGCCCGGTGCCACCGCGCCGGCGGCTGTTGCCGCCTCGCCAGAACTGCCTGAAGACGCGCGGAGCCAGCTCGGGCTCGATGCCCTCGCCCTCATCGCGCACCGACACGGCAACTCCCCATCCGACGGACTCGATCTCAATTGTCACAGTGCCGCGCCCGTGGCGCAGCGCGTTTTCCACCAGGTTACCCAGGATCTGGTCGATCTTGTCCTGGTCGAGCCACATCTCCGGCAGGTCGTCGCCGACGATCAGGCGAAAACGCCCCTCGGTCTCGCCCGCCGCGACCCGGCCCGCGATGAGCCTGCGCACCCTGGCGGGGACGTCGACGACCTGGCGGCGCACCTCCAGCCGCCCCGACTCGATGCGCGAGACGTCGAGCAGCTCGGTGATGAGCCTGGTGACGCGGTCGGCGTCGTTGTTGACGGTCTCGAGCATGACGCGCTTCTGCTCGTCGGTGAAGCGCTCCCACTTGGCCAGCATGGTCGCGGTGAAGCCCTTGACGCTGGTCAGCGGCGAGCGCAGCTCGTGGGCCACGGTCGAGACCAGGTCGGCGCGGCTGCGCTCCAGCCGGGCGCGAGCGCCGCCGTCGCGCAGGGTGATCGTGACGCGATCGACCTCGCCGCCGCGCTCCGGCTCGCGTACGAGCCTGGCCGCGACATACAGCTCCTGGCCGCCGGGCAGGTGCAGCGGCCGCTCCGGCGCCCTGCTCCTGATGCGCATCCCGCCCTCGGGGTCGAGCGCCTTCCACCAGTCGCGCCCGTCGTGGTCGCGGAACGGGAACACGTCGTTCATGTGCCTGCCGACCGCGCGCTCCATGGGGACGCCGGTGAGCCGGGCGGCGGCCCGATTTACGGCCAGCACGCAGCCGTCACGGTCGGTCACGATGAGGCCGTCGGGAAGGTCGTCGATGGCTATCGTGCACGCGGCGGCCACAACTCGCCCGTCGGTGTCTGCGCCGTGCACGACCTCGCCCCCTCCGCCTACAACGCCGACAATAGCGGGTTTCCCGCCGCCTAGGGCACTCGCTGAGCCCTAGCCGAGGAGTAAAGGCATACCGCCGCGGCGGTGGCCAGGTTCAGGCTTTCCGCCTGTCCGTAGATGGGCACTCTGACCACATCGTCGGCCTCAGCCAGTACGTCCTCCGGCAGTCCCCAGGCTTCGTTGCCGAAGATCCACGCGGTGGGTCCGCTAAGATCAACATCGTCGAGCGTGTGCTTGCCCGTGCCGTCGGCCGCCAGCACGCGCAAACCCCGCTCCTTGAGTTGACGCACGGCGGCGCTCACCGGTGCACCGATGACGACCGGCAAGTGGAACAGGCTGCCGACGCTGGCGCGTACGCACTTGCCGTTGTACGGGTCGACGGAGGCGTCGGTGAAGATCACCGCGTCGGCGCCGGCGGCGTCGGCCGCCCGCATGACGGTGCCGGCGTTGCCCGGGTCGCGCACGTGGGCGAGCACGGCGACCAGGCGCGGCTGCTCCGCCAGCGCCTTGTCCAGGGGCACGTGTACGAGCGTGCAGACGGCCACCAGCCCCTGCGGGGTCACGGTCTGTGACAGCTCCGACATGACCTCGCCGCTGGCCCGGTGCACGGGCACGCCCTTCAGACGGGCCTCGGTGATCAGCTCGGGGTGGCGCAGCTCGGCCTCGGCGGTGCTGAACAACTCCAGCGTCACGCCGTCGAGCTTGAGCGCCTCGCGCACCGCCTGCGGCCCCTCGGCCAGGAACCTGCGGTCCTGCTCCCTGAAGGCCCGCTTGGTGAGCCGCCTGGCCGCCTTCACCCGCGGCGACTTCACGTTGGTCAGCTCGGACCCGGCCATGCTCTCTCCCTGTCCCACACAGCTACATCGCTCACGGCGACGTCCCACACAGCAGCGTCCCTCACGGAACGTCCCACACCGCGACGCCCCTCGTGCCAGCGCCCCACACCTGGACGCCCCTCGTGGCAGCGCCCCACACCTGGACGCCCCTCGTGGCAGCGCCCCACACCTGGACGCCCCTCGTGGCAGCGCCCCACACAGCAACAAAGGGCCCACCGTCATCGGTGGGCCCCTCGATTAAGACGAGCGCCTCAGCTCGCGGCTTTCAGCTCGCGGCCGGAGCGTTCACGTTCGCCGGAAGCGCCTTCTTGGCGGCCTCGACGAGCGTGGCGAAGGTCTGGCTGTCGTTGACCGCGAGGTCGGCCAGGATCTTGCGGTCGACCTCGACGCCGGCCAGGCGCAGACCCTGGATCAGGCGGTTGTAGGTCATGCCGTTCTGGCGGGCGGCGGCGTTGATCCGCTGGATCCACAGACGGCGGAAGGTGCCCTTGCGGTCCTTGCGGTCCCGGTAGGCGTACGTCATCGAGTGGAGCATCTGCTCCTTGGCCTTGCGGTACAGACGCGACCGCTGGCCACGGTAACCGCTCGCCCTCTCGAGGACGACCCTGCGCTTCTTCTTGGCGTTGAGCGCCCGCTTCACGCGTGCCATGTTTCTTCTCCCCGGGGAATCGCGCTACTTAGCGAGCAGCTTCTTGATCTTCTTGGAATCGGCGTCGGAAAGGACGACCTCGTTCTTGAGACGGCGCGTCAGCGTGGACGACTTCCACTCGTTGTAGTGCGCGCGGTTGGCACGGCGACGCTTGATCTTGCCGGTGCCGGTAAGCCGGAACCGCTTCTTCGCACCGCTGTGCGTCTTCATCTTCGGCATGTCGCCGTCTCTCCTCGTTTCGGTCGTGCCACGGGCCGGGCCGGTGCTGGGCCGACCCGGTCGCGGCGTCTTCGTCTGCTGGTGGCTTAATCGGGGCGCTCTGTAAGGCTAACCCCAACCGCGGGTCATCCTTCCTGTGGGGAAGTGTCCTCGCCGCCACGCTGTGCCTTGGCTGCGGCCTTTTCGGCCTTGGCCTCAGCCTTCTTCTTATGCGGACCGATCACCATGATCATGTTACGGCCGTCCTGCTTGGCGTGGGACTCCACGAAACCGAGCTCCTGGACGTCGTCCGCGAGCCGCTGCAGAAGCCGGAAACCCAACTCCGGCCGGGACTGCTCGCGACCACGGAACATGATCGTGACTTTGACCTTGTCTCCTGCCTTGAGGAACCGCACCACGTGACCCTTCTTGGTCTCGTAGTCGTGCGGGTCGATCTTCGGCCGGAGCTTGATCTCCTTGATGATCGTGTGCGCCTGATTCTTGCGCGCCTCGCGCGCCTTCATCGCGGACTCGTACTTGAACTTGCCGTAGTCCATGAGCTTGCACACGGGCGGTCGAGCCGTGGCCGCGACCTCGACGAGGTCGAGGTCGGCCTCCTGGGCGAGCTTCAGGGCGTCGTGAATCGAGACGATGCCTACCTGCTCGCCGTTCGGGCCCACGAGGCGAACCTCGGGAACTCGGATACGCTCGTTGATGCGGGGCTCAGTGCTGATGGGGCCTCCTAGGTTTGCGATCCCTACGTGCTCGTCGTGCCGGGAGCTCCTCGCCAACGCGAAAAGCCCCGCACGTCGCGCATGCGGGGCCACTGAGCTCTTCGGCTTTCGTGGCCTTGAGCTCCCCGGAGTAGTCCGGCGTGATCCTGGACCCGGCCACCTTTCCGGTGACGCAGGTGGGAGGGAGACCTCCGCTTGCGCGTCCAGCAATGGCATGCCGGACCGATCAGAGAGCTACATTACCACAACGACCAGAGGCTCTCGAATCATCCCCGCTGGCCCGGCCCCTGCACCGATCCAGACGGAAGCGACCGGATGGCAGCTGCAAGAGGCCAAGCAGCCTTTCAGTGAAGTCGGCAGGAAGGCTCACGACGAGGGGCCGCAGGTCGTCACGAAGCACGGCAAGGACGTGGTGGTGATCCTCGGCATGGAGGAGTACCGCCGGCTCAAGGGTAGGCAGCCGGACTTCAAGGAGTTCCTGCTCAGCGAGCCGGACTGGCCGGACGATCTGGAGGTCGCACGCGACAGGAGTCTTCCGCGAGAAGTGGGCCTCGGCTGGTGAGCGCCGGCCACATCATCTCCGAGGTACGAAGCCACATGGCAACCTGGGGCCGACTCTCTACCTCGGCGTCCTGTCCATCGGCGAGATCCGCTGGGGGATCGAGCTGCGCCGGAAGAGCGACCCCCAGCAGGCGTTGGTGCTGGAGAGGTGGCTCGCGGACACCGGCGTGACCGTGATCAACCCGTTCGAGATGACCGCCTGGCGAGCTCCGCCTCGCCGGCCGCGCGCATGGCCTCCACCGGCACATCCGTCCGGCCCGTCATCAGCTCCACCTGCCGCACCGCCTGGTGCAGCAGCATCGCGAACCCCCCGACCACGGTGCCGCCCGCGGCCCGGGCGGCCGCCGCCGCACCGGTCGGCCAGGGTGAGTAGACCACGTCGAAGAGCGCGGGCACCCGCGCCAGCCGGTCGGCGAACGCGTCCGCCGCCCCGCCTGGCAGCGTCGAGACCACCAGATCCACCCGCGTGAAGGCGTCGAGCTTGTCGAACGTCTCCACCGCCAGCGCCACGCCCAGCCGCTCGGCCACCTCCACCGTCTCCCCCGCCCGCGCGGGGTCGCGCACCAGCAGCGTCGCCGAGAACAGCCCGAGGTTACGTAGCGCCGCGAGCGCCGAGGCCGCCGTAGCCCCTCCGCCGAGCACGGTCGCCGAGCCCGGCGCGGGCACGCCCGCCTCGGCCAGCGCCTGCTCGATGCCGTAGACGTCGGTGTTGTGGCCGTGCCGGCGCCCGTCGTGGAAGACCACGGTGTTGGCCCCGCCGACCTCGACGGCCAGGTCGGACACGGTGTCGAGCAGGGGCAGCACGGCCCGCTTGAGCGGCATGGTCAGCGAGAGCCCCGCCCACGCGTTCTCACCGCCGGGGACCTGGCCGCGCACGGGCACCAGCTCGCCCAGCAGCGCGGGCAGCCGCGCCTCGTCGCACTCGAACGCCTCGTAGCTCCACCCGTCGAGCCCCATCGCCTGGTACGCGGCCCGGTGCAGGTAAGGCGAGAGCGAATGACCGATGGGCGACCCCATCACCGCAGCCCGCATCCACACTCCTTCCAACCATGCAAGACCCTATCGCCAACGCTCTGCCACCTGGACGGCCCACGGGGCGCGCGTCACGGCGGGTCGTCCCATCACCTGAGAAGCGTCCCTTGGACGGGGGGCGGCGCAGGTCGGCGGGAGGTGCCCACCGTGCGCAGCCGTAAAGGATGGGTGTCACCCGCGCAAACTGGCCACCCGCCCTACGGCGGCCCGCCAAGAACGGATGTCCCCACGCAGACCCCGCCACCCACCGCACAGCTGCCCGCCAAGAACGGGTGTCCCCACGTAGACCCGGCACCCGCCCTACGGCGGCCCGCCAAGAACGGGTGTCCCCATGCAGACCCCGCCACCCGCCGTGCGGCGCGTGTCCGGATCGGGCAGAACCGGCCTAAAGGACGCCCACCCACGACGGCGCGGTGGGCGGGCGTCGGAGGTCAGCCGCCGCAGCCACCGTTCCTGGCGCACTTGGCCAGCAGCGCCTGACGCTGGGCCTCGGTGGTGGCGAACTCGGTGATGCTGCTCTTGGGGTCAGTGGCCACGAAGTACAGCCAATCCCCCTTCGCCGGGGTCAGCGCGGCCTGGATGGCGTGGTCGCCGGGGTTGGCGATCGGGCCGGGCGGCAGCCCCTCGTACATGTAGGTGTTGTAAGGGGACTTGGTCTGCAGTTCGGCGTGGGTGGCATAGGTGCGGTACTTGTTCAGCGCGTACATGACCGTGCTGTCCATCGCCAGCTTCATCTGCGGCTTGCGCTCCAGCCGGTTGTAGATGACGCGGGCGATCTTCGGCATGTCCTCCTGGCGACCGGCCTCGGCCTGCACGATGCTGGCGATGACCATGATCTCGTGCGGCGTGTGGCCGAGTGCCTTGGCGCCGCCCTCGAGGTCCATCTGCTCAGCCGTCTGGTTGAACCGCTTGACCATCGCTCCCAGGATCTGCGACGCCGTGGTCTTGGGCTGGACCTCGTACGTGGCCGGGAAGGCGTATCCCTCGAGCTTGCCCTTGGCGTATTTCGGCAGGTCTAGCTGATCCACGTCCTTGGCCGCCGCGGCGAAGTCCTTGACGGGTTTGCCGGTCTCCTGCGCCAACGTCTTCAAGGTGTCGGACAGGCGCAGGCCCTCCTTGAGGGTCACCGTGGCGCGCATCCGGTTGTCCGGGATGAGCAGCGCCACCGCGCTCGCGGCCGACATGTTCTTGCGCAGCTTGTACGAGCCGGGCTGCAGCGAGCCGCTCCTGTTGGCGTTGGCGATCGCGTTGGTGAACGCCCTGGCGCTGGCCACGACCCCCTGCTTCTCCAGCTCCTGCGCCACGTCCGAGGCGCTCTGGCCGTCCTTGATCTCCACGACGACCTCGCCGGTGCCCTGACCGGTGTAGTCGTCGGGCACGAGCGCGTCGTTGAGCCACATGTAGCCGTAGTAACCGCCGCCGCCGATGATGCCCGCCAGCACGACGAAGGCGAGCAGCGGCGCGATGAAGCCGCCACGGTTGCGGCGTCGGCGCCGTCGGCGGCCGCCACGGCCGCCGCGAGTGCGCCGGGTACGACCGCCGTCGTCCTCGGCGCCGAGGAGAGTGTTCAGATCGAGATCGTTCATAGGTGCGCTGGCCAATCTCCCGGTATGACCGGCCGGGCGTCAAGCGAAACCGCCAAACCGGCTTGGGTCACCGAGCGGAACTGGGGGGCCCGCCGGACATGCTCCCACGACCAGCGGAGATCACTCTGGGTAGCCATGCTAAGGGATGGAAAGAGGACGCATGACCCGTTTTGGGGCATTCGCGCCGGGACGGAGGGGGTCCCGCCGAACATCAACTCGTCCCGAGGTTCTTATTCAGCTCTTCCCGGTATCTCACGAACTCGCTCTCTTTGTCGGTGAATTTGGTGATTCTATGCGCCGGATCTGTCGTCACAAACCAGTGCCAATCACCTTGGGCTGGGTTCAGGGCCGCCATCAGCGCCTTCTCCCCGGGATTCGCGATAGGCCCGGGCGGCAGCCCTTTGTGCTGGTAGGTGTTGTAAGGAGAGTCGACCTTGGTGTCACGCTCCGTAATTTTCAGACTCCGCCGGTTCTGCGCGTACAGGACGGTGCTGTCGATCTCCAGCGGGGTGCCCTTCTGGAGGCGGTTGTAGATCACCCTGGAGATCTTCGGGTAATCCGCGTCGACCCCGCCCTCGGCCTGGATCATGCTGGCCACCGTGACGGCCTCCAGCGGCGTCACGTGCTTGCGGGCCGCCTCCTTCTCCAGGCCGATCTGGCGGGCCGCGAGCTGGAAGCGCTCGACCATCGCCGCGAGCACGTCCACGGCCGTGTCACCGGGCTCGATCTCATACGTGGCGGGGAAGAGGAACCCCTCGAGCCCCTCCGCGTACGAGGGCAGGCCGACGAGAGCCTTGTCGACGCCCTGCAGCTCCTTGAGCGGCAGCCCGGCCAGTTTGGCCACGCGGGCCAGCACCTCGGACGTCCGCAGACCCTCGGGGACGGTGACGCGCCGCACGACCCTGGACGAGGGCGCGAGCAGCAGGTCGAGCGCCGCCTTGGCGGCCATGCCCTTGCGCATCCGGTAGTGCCCGGGCCGCAGCCGGTTGGTGACCGCGCGCTCCTCCGTCACCCGTACGAACGACTGCGCGCTCGCCACCACCCCGGCCTCGGCCAGCATGGAGCCGATGGCCTGCGCGCTCGAACCCGGCGCGATCCGCACCGTCACGGCGCCGCTGCCGGGCCCGTCGAAGTCTTCGGGGCTCAGGTACGGCTTGAGCACCGCGATCCCACCCGCCCCCAAGGCCACCAGGGACACGATCAGGCCCGCGGAGACCATCCCGGCCTTGCGCAAGGCCCGCTGGCGAGGCGCGGCCGGCACCCCGACCTCCGCCTCCCCCACCGTCCCGGCCTCCACCGTCCCGGCTTCCGCAGCGCCGACTTCCGCCGTCCCCGCCTCCACCGCGCCGACCTCCGCCGTGCCTACTTCCGCCGTCCCGGCTTCCGCTGCGCCGACTCCCGCCGCCGCATCAGGCTCCGCCGCCGCATCAGGTCCGGCCGTCGCATCGGGCTCGGGCCGCTGTCGCTCCGGGTTCGGGTCGCGCTCCGCCGGGTCCTCCGGCCTGTCCTGCTCGGAGTCGCCGGAGGAGAACGGGATCATGTCGCCGAGGTCGTCCTCGCCATCGGGCCTGCCGTTCACGCGGCCACCCCACCGTCAGCGATGCGGACGACCAGAACCCTCACAGCCGCCGAGCCGTCAGCCCTGCGATCGACCCGGCAGCGGACCTGCGGCCACGTCCTGGCCATGCGTCCTGCCGGGTACTCCGCCTGCGCGGGCGCGACCCCCGTATCGCGCGCGCTCATGAGGCAGGTCCGTCGGCCGCTGGGGGCGGTACGACGGGCCTGCCTGGGGGTCTATCGGTGGCGCGTTCGGAGTCGAGCGCGTCCTGCAGCAACACGACGGCCGCGGCCTGATCCACGACGCCGCGCTGCTTCTTGGCTTTCATGCCGCTGGCACGCAGCCCATGCGTGGCGGCGACCGTGGTCAGCCGCTCGTCGAACAGCCGCACGGGCGTCGGCGCGAGCCGGACCGCGAGATCGGCGGCGAACTGGCGGGCCAGCCCCGCCGCCTGCCCCTCACGTCCGGACAGCGAGGTGGGCAGCCCCACGATCACCTCGATCGCCTCGTGCTCCGCGACGATCGCGGCGATGCGGTCGAGGTCGCCCTTGCCTCGCCTGACGGTCTCGACCGGCGTGGCCAGAAACCCGGAAGGGTCACTGCGGGCCACGCCGATACGTACGGATCCGACGTCCACGCCGATCCGCGTGCCGAACCTCATATCAGCCGAGCTGATCCGCGACAGCCTGCTCGACCTGCTGCAGCGCGTCGCCGATCGCGTCCGGCCGTGTGCCGCCGCCCTGCGCGACGTCGTCCTTGCCGCCACCGCCACCCCCAAGAGCCTTGGCGGCGACGCCGACCAGCTTCCCGGCCTTGAGCCCGCGCTCGCGCCCCGCCTCGTTGACCGCAGCAACCACCACAGGTCGGTCGGAGGGGACGCCGGCGATCACGATGACCGCCGGCCGGTCCGCCGGGAACCTGCCACGCACATCCAGCGCGAGCTTACGCAGATCATCCGCACCGGTGCCATCAGGCGCGCGGTGTGTCACAACGGAGACTCCACGCAGGTCGCCCGCCTTGGCGGCGAGATCACCGGCCACCTGGAGCACCTGGGCGGAGCGGATCTTCTCCAGCTCCTTCTCCGCCGTGCGCAGCCGGGTGACGATGCCGTCGATGCGCTCGGGCAGCTCCTCGCGGCGCGCCTTGAGCTGCTCGGTGAGCTGCGCGACCAGCACGCTCTCGCGGGCCAGGAAGCGGAAGGCGTCGATGCCGACAAGCGCCTCGACGCGGCGCACGCCCGCGCCGACCGACTGCTCGCCCAGCACCTTGACCAGGCCGAGCTGGCCCGAGCTGTGAACGTGGGTGCCGCCGCACAGCTCGCGCGAGTAGTCGCCGATCTCGACGACGCGGACCTCGTCACCGTACTTCTCGCCGAACATCGCCAGCGCGCCCATCGCCCTGGCCTCCGCCTGCGAGGTGTAGAAGGCGTTGACCTTGAGGTCGTTGATGAGCACGGCGTTGACCTCGTCCTCGACGTCGCGCAGCACGCTGGCCGGCACCGCGCCCGCCGCCGTGAAGTCGAAGCGGAAGCGGCCGGGCGAGTTCTCCGAGCCGGCCTGGGCCGCCGTCTCGCCGAGCGCGTTCTTGAAGCCGCGGTGGACGAGGTGGGTGGCGCTGTGGCTGCGCGAGATCGCGCGGCGGCGCTCGAGGTCGATCTCCGCCTGCGCGTCGTCGCCGACCTTGAGCTCGCCACTGCGGATCTTGCCGCGGTGCACGACCAGGCCCGCGAGCGGCGTCTGCACGTCGACGATCTCGACCTCGGCGCCGCTGGTGCGGATCACGCCCTGGTCGGCGAGCTGGCCGCCGCCCTCGGCGTAGAACGGGGTGCGCCCGAGCACGACCTCCACGGTCGCGCCCGCACCGGCCGCCGGGACGGGCACGCCGTCGACCAGGATGCCGACCACGCTCGTGTCGGCCTCGGTCTGGTCGTAGCCGAGGAACTCGACCTTGCCCGCCTTCTCCAGCAGCTGCCCGAAGACGGAGATGTCGGCGTTGCCGGTCTTCTTCGCCGCGGCGTCGGCCTTGGCCCGCTCCCGCTGCTCCTTCATGAGCCGGCGGAAGCCCTCCTCGTCGACCTTGAGCCCGTGCTCGGACGCCATCTCCAGCGTCAGGTCGATGGGGAAGCCGTAGGTGTCGTGGAGCTGGAACGCCTGGTCGCCGGAGAGCGTGGTGCCGGACTTGCGCTTGGTCTCCTCGACGGCCACGTCGAAGATCGCGGTGCCGGTGCGCAGCGTGCCCAGGAACGACGCCTCCTCGGCGTCGATGACCGCGTGGATCTGCGGCGCGTCGACCTTGAGCTCGGCGTACTGCTCGCCCATGACGTTGATGGCGACGTCGGTCAGCTCGTGCATGTAGCGGTCGTCGCCGGAGCCGAGCAGGCGCAGGTTGCGCACGCTCCTGCGCAGGATGCGGCGCAGCACGTAGCCCCGGCCCTCGTTGCTGGGCAGCACGCCGTCGGCCACCAGCATGGTGCCGGTGCGGACGTGGTCGGCGATCACGCGCAGGCTCACGTCGGCCCGCGGGTCGCGCCCGTAGCGGGTCTTGGTGAGCTCGGCCGCCTTGTCGAGGATCTTGTACGTGGTGTCGATCTCGTAGATGTTGTCGACGCCCTGCAGGATCGCGGCCATGCGCTCGAGGCCCATGCCGGTGTCGATGTTCTTCGCCGGCAGCTCGCCCGCCACGTCGAAGTCGACCTTGGTGCGGACCTGGCTGAGCTGGTACTGCATGAAGACGAGGTTCCACACCTCGAGGTAGCGGTCCTCGTCGGCGACGGGGCCGCCCTCCTTGCCGTATTCGGCGCCGCGGTCGTAGTAGATCTCCGAGCAGGGGCCGCCGGGGCCGGGCACGCCCATGTGCCAGTAGTTGTCCTCCAGGCCACGCCGCTGGATGCGGTGCTCGGGCAGGCCGACGCGGTTGCGCCAGAGGTCGTAGGCCTCGTCGTCCTCGAGGTAGACCGTCGCCCACAGCTTGTCCTCGGGGAAGCCGAAGCCGCCGTCGGACTCGGAGCGGGTGAGCAGCTCCCACGCGAACGGGATCACTTCGGCCTTGAAGTAGTCACCGATGGAGAAGTTGCCCAGCATCTGGAAGAACGTGGCGTGCCGCGTGGTCTTGCCGACCTCGTCGATGTCGGGGGTGCGCACGCACTTCTGCGCGGTGGCCAGCCGGGACGCCGGAGGCTTGCGCTGCCCCAGGAAGTACGGCTTGAACGGCACCATACCGGCATTAACCAGGAGAAGCGTGGGGTCCTCAGCGATCAGGCTGGCCGAGGGCACTACCTTGTGCCCACGCTCCTCGAAGAAGCGCAGGAAGCGGCGGGCGATCTCTGCCGACTCCATGTTGGCCATCCTTTGCGTTAGTTGTTGTCTTCAGCGTTGCCGAGCCCGAAGCGGGCTCGCAACTCGGTTTCGCGCTCCGCGGCCTCGCCGAGCGCGTCGGAAGTAAAGTCTCTCACCTGCCGGAGCATCCCCGCGGCGCCGTTGGCAGTCCTGCGGGCGACGTGGTCGGGGTGGAGCGCCTGCAGCCTGCGCATCACCCAGAAGGTGAGGAACGCGCCCAGCGACAGGTAGAACAGCCGTCTGATCATCGCGCCTGCCCCTGACGCGTCCTCGGGACGGCCTTGCGGGGCCTGCGGGCCTCGATAGCTCGGCGGACGCCGTACGCGAGCGAGGACACCTTGATCAGCGGCCCGGTGAAGATGGTCTGCGTCACCGCGCTGAGCTTGGCCGCGTGACCACTGACCTGCTTGACGTCCTTGGTGATGGCCTCGACGGCGATCAGCTGCCGGTTGGTCTCGTTGACCGTGACGCTCATGTCGTCGAGCAGCGGCGTCAGGCGGTCGTTCAGGTCGGAGACCGCCTTGGTGGTTTCGGTGAGCAGCCTGGCCAGCTTGATGAGCACCATGGCGAGCACGCAGACCAGGACTATCCAGCCGGTGGCCGCGATCAGGCCGGCGACCTCTCCAGCGGTAAGCATGCGCTCATCTCCCTCGTACGCTGGGCCGGAACGGCAAGACCTTATCGCGTTCGAGTGACAACCTTGGTGAGGACGCCGGCCTTGACCGTGCTGCCGCGTCGGCGTCCGGCGCTTCCACGACCGCCCGCGTGCCGCCCCGATCCCGTGCGCCACCAGCCGTCCCCGGCCCGGGCCGTGTCCCAACGCCCGCGCACCCCAAACCTACGCCATCCCCCACCCTGCCACACACGCCTCCCCCAACGGCACCCACACTCCCGGACGTCCGGAACACCCCGGCCACCGGCTCCGACCCACCCACCGCACGACCTTTCGCCGCCCGCCACCGCACCGCACACGTTGCGCCGAACGCCATCGCACCCCGACCCGCCGACCCGGCGCCGGAAAGTGAAAGCGCCGGCTTCAGCGGCCCTGACCCGCCACGCCGGCACCACCACCCCGCCGAGACGGGGGTCAGGAGCCGCGGAGGAAGTCGCGGATCTTGGCCCAGCGGTCCGCGACCGGGCCCTCGGCGCCGTGGCGGGTCGGCTCGTAGTAGCGGCGGTCCCGCACCTGCTCGGGCGCGTACTCCTGCCACACCAGCCCATGGTCGAAGTCGTGCGGGTACTTGTAGCCGTCCCCGTGCCCCAGCTTGGCCGCCCCCGGGTAGTGGGCGTCGCGGAGGTGGCCGGGGACCTGGCCGATGAGGCCGCGGCGGACGTCGCCGATGGCCGCCCCGATGGCCTTGACCACGGCGTTGGACTTGGGGGCCATCGCGCAGTGGATGACCGCGTGCGCCAGGTTGATCTGCCCCTCCGGCAGCCCGATGAGCTGCACCGCCTGGGCCGCGGCCACCGCGGTCTGCAGGCAGGTGGGGTCGGCCATGCCGACGTCCTCGGAGGCGAAGATGACGATGCGGCGGGCGATGAAGCGGGGGTCCTCCCCGGCCTCGATCATGCGGGCCAGGTAGTGGAGGGCCGCGTCGGCGTCGGAGCCGCGCATCGACTTGATGAACGCGCTGATCACGTCGTAGTGCTGGTCGCCCTGCCGGTCATAGCGTACGGCCGCCTTGTCGACGGCCTTCTCCACCACCTCCACGGTGATGTCGTCGGCCAGCAGCGCGGCCGCCTCCAGGTACGTCAGCGACCTGCGCGCGTCGCCGCCCGCCAGGCGTACGAGATGCTCCAGGGCCTGGGGCGCGAGCGTGGCGCGCCCGCCGAGGCCGCGCGGGTCGGAGACGGCCCGCTCCAGCACGGCGCGGATGTCGTCCTCTGTCAGGGACTCCAGGGTGAGCAGCAGCGAGCGCGACAGCAGCGGTGAGATGACCGAGAAGAACGGGTTTTCGGTGGTCGCGCCGATGAAGGTGACCCAGCGGTTCTCGACGGCGGGCAGCAGCGCGTCCTGCTGGGCCTTGTTGAAGCGGTGCACCTCGTCCACGAACAGCACCGTCTGCCGTCCGCTCATGCCGAGCTCGCGCCGCGCGTTGTCGATGGCGGCGCGTACGTCCTTGACGCCCGCCGACACGGCGGAGACCTCGACGAAGCGGCGTTCGGTGACGTTGGAGACGACGTAGGCGAGCGTGGTCTTGCCGGTGCCGGGCGGCCCCCACAGGAACAGCGACATGGGAGCCTCGCTCTCGACCAGGCGCCGCAGCGGGGTGCCCGGGCCGAGCAGGTGCCGCTGACCGATCACCTCGTCGAGCGTGCGCGGTCGCATCCGCACCGCGAGGGGCTGCGGGGTGGCCTCTTCGGCCGCGGAATCGAACAGGCTATCCACATCATGAGATTACACGCGCGGACTACGCTCCCCAGACCGCTCGCGCGCCCGAGTCCCCTGCGCGGAAGACGTAGTAGCCCGCCACCGCGGCCAGCACCAGCGTCAGCGCCGACAGGGTCAGCGTCGTGGCCCGGCCGAACCGGTCGCGGCCGACCGAGTCGCGGGCCGGGCTGGTGGCGTACACGAGCAGCAGCGCGGCCACGGCCAGCCCCAGCACCGACAGCAGCAGCGGGTTGGCGAAGCTCTGGTGCGTGGTGATGCGGGACCCCAGCGCGCCGTCCGCCGTGGCGAAGCGGGCCGCCTTGAGGCTCTCGCCGCTCTCCTTGGCCGCGAAGACCGCCACCGGGGAGGCCAGGGAGAGCAGCACCACCGCCCACGCCACGTACGTGCGCCAGCGCGGGACGATCGCGTAGACGGCCGCCGCGGCCACCAGCAGCGGGGTCAGCACGACGGCGAAGTGAATGATCAGTGGATGCGCCGGCAGGCCGAGGATCTGGTCGAACATGGGGTGCTCCTTAGTTCTCATTTCAACTACGAATCTCAGCACCATATGGTTCGCGACCTCACATGTCGTCCTCTGCCGCTTTCACCACTTACGTCCGGCACATATCGAAGGCCGGTAGCATGCGCGGAGTTGTTTGGTCATGCACGGGCAAATTGAGAGGACATAGCGGTGAGCGGCGACGACCGCCAGAACGAGGAAGACCGCCAGAGCGAGCTGGCGCGGGAGCACAAGGAACGGCAGGCGAAGCGCGCCGCCGCCCAGACCACCAAGTCACGGCGGAACACCTTCATCGGCGCGGGCGTGGCCGTCGTCGTTGTCGCGGGCGGCATCTTCGCCGCGACCACGCTGGTCAACAAGGAACCCGGCAAGGCCTCGGCGGAGAGCAGCCCTTCCGCTTCCGCCTCCGCCTCCGCTTCCGCCTCCACGGAGCCGTCGGCCACGCCGTCGGCCAAGACCGGCCCGGTCTCCTGCACCTACAAGCGGGAGACGGGGGTGCCGAACAAGTTCGTCGGCCTGCCGGGCAAGAAGCCCAACATGAAGCTGAAGAAGATGACGATCGTCACCAACCGCGGCACCGTCGTCATCGATCTCATGACCGACGCCGCGCCGTGCTCGGTCAACTCGCTCAGCTTCCTGGCGAAGAAGAAGTTCTACGACAACATGAAGTGCCACCGCCTGGTCACGCCCGACGTGTCCGGCGTGCACCTGCTGCAGTGCGGCGACCCGCTGGCCAAGGCCGACGGCAAGAACCCGACCGACGGCCAGGGCACCGCGGGGTACGTCTACGGCGACGAGAACACCGACATCGCCCTGTCGAAGGGCGTGGTGTTCATGACCCAGGCGGGTGACGCGATGGGCCAGAACAACAGCCAGTTCGCCATCTCGCTGTCGGACGAGAACAGCCAGATCGGCTCGGGCTACAACGTGATCGGCGTGGTCAGCGAGGGCATGGACATGCTGCAGGGGCTGGCCACCAGCGGCAAGGACCTGCTCCTCAACGATGCCGACATCACCGGCGACGGCGGCACCACGGCGCCCAAGAACCCGGTGATCATCAAGAACATCACCTTCAAGTAGGGCGACAGCGAGAACGGCGGGCACCGGCTCCGGTGCCCGCCGTTCTCACATGCCTAGACCTCGGTCTTGGGCTTGGCGTCGACGCCCGCCTCCTTGCGCTGCTCGCCCGTGATCGGCGTGGGCGCGCCCGTGAGCGGGTCGAAGCCGGAGGCCGTCTTCGGGAACGCGATCACGTCACGGATCGAGTCGCCGCCGGACAGCAGCATGCAGATGCGGTCCCAGCCGTAGGCGATGCCGCCGTGCGGCGGGGGCCCGTACTTGAACGCCTCCAGCAGGAAGCCGAACTTGCTCTCCGCCTCCTCCTTGGAGATGCCCAGCACGTCGAAGACGCGCTGCTGCATCTCGGCCCGGTGGATACGGATCGAGCCGCCGCCGATCTCCATGCCGTTGCAGACCATGTCGTACGCGTACGCCAGCGCCTCGCCCGGGTGGTCCTGGAAGTTGTCGGCCCACTCCGGCTTCGGCCCGGTGAACGGGTGGTGCACGGCGGTCCAGCCGATCTCGCGGCCCACCTCGTCGTACACGGGCTCGAACATGGGGGCGTCGACGACCCACAGGAACGCCCACGCCGACTCGTCGATCAGGCCGCAGCGGCGGCCGATCTCCAGGCGGGCCGCGCCGAGCAGGTCGCGCGAGGAGTGCTTCGGGCCGGCCGCGAAGAAGATCGCGTCGCCCGGCTCGGCGCCGACCTTGGCCGCGAGCCCGGAGAGCTCCTCCTCGGTGAGGTTCTTGGCGACCGGGCCGCCCAGCGTGCCGTCCTCCTGGACGAGCACGTAGGCCAGGCCCTTGGCGCCGCGGCTGCGCGCCCACTCCTGCCAGCCGTCGAGCTCCTTGCGCGTCTGCGAGGCGCCGCCCGGCATGACCACGGCGCCGACGTACTCGGCCTGGAAGACGCGGAAGGGCGTGCCGGCGAAGTAGCCGGTCATCTCGACCAGCTCCTGGCCGAAGCGCAGGTCCGGCTTGTCGGAGCCGTAGCGGGCCATCGCGTCGGCGTACGTCATGCGCGGCAGCGGCGTCGGCAGCTCGTAGCCGGCGATCTCCTTCCACAGCCGGCCGATCAGCTTCTCGCCGACCTCGATGACGTCCTCCTGGTCCACGAAGGACATCTCGACGTCGATCTGCGTGAACTCCGGCTGCCGGTCGGCCCGCAGGTCCTCGTCGCGGTAGCACTTGGCGAGCTGGTAGTAGCGCTCGAGGCCGGCGACCTGGAGGAGCTGCTTGAACAGCTGGGGCGACTGGGGCAGGGCGTACCAGTTGCCGGGCTGCAGGCGCACCGGGACCAGGAAGTCGCGCGCGCCCTCGGGCGTGGAGCGGGTCAGGGTCGGCGTCTCGACGTAGACGAAGCCCAGCTCGTGCATCACCTCGTTGGCGAGGTAGGTGGCCTTGGAGCGGGTGCGCATGGCGTTGGCCACCTGCTGGCGGCGGATGTCGAGGTAGCGGTACTTGAGCCGGGCCTCCTCCGAGACCCCCACGTTGCCCTCGATCGGGAAGGGCAGCGGCGCGGACTCGCTCAGCACCTCGACCTGCTCGGCCACGACCTCGATCGCGCCGGTGGGCAGGTCGGGGTTCTCGTTGCCCTCGGGGCGGACCCTGACCTGGCCGACGACCTTCACGCAGTATTCGGCGCGCAGGTCGTGGGCGTGGTCCTCCTCGCGGAAGACCACCTGCGCCGAGCCGGAGGCGTCGCGCAGGTCGATGAAGACCACGCCGCCGTGGTCACGCCGGCGGGCCACCCATCCTGCGAGCGTCACCTGCTGCCCGGTGTGCTCCTCGCGGAGCGACCCGGCCTTGTGCGTGCGGATCACTGCAGTTTCCCTTTCAAAAAGTCGACGACCTCGGCCAAGGGCACCTCGGTCTGCTCAGCGGTGGTCAGGTCCTTCACTTGCACGGCCTTGGCCGCCAGGTCGCGCTCGCCCAGGATCAGGGCAAAACGGGCGCCGGAACGGTCGGCCCCCTTCATCGCGCCCTTGAGCCCCTTGCCGCCGAAGGACATGTCGGCGGCGACACCGGCCGCGCGCAGCTCGCTCACGAGCTTGAACATGTCCCGCGCCGCCTCGTCGCCCAGCGCCACACCGTACACCTCGCAGCGGGCCGGGGTGTCGAGCACGACGCCCTCCCGCTCCAGGGCGATGACGGTGCGGTCGAGACCGAGGCCGAAGCCGATGCCGGGCAGCGCCGGCCCGCCGATGGCCTCGGAGAGCCCGTCGTAGCGGCCGCCGCCGCCGATGCCGGACTGCGCGCCCAGCAGCGGGTGGTCGAACTCGAAGGTGGTGCGGGTGTAGTAGTCGAGCCCGCGCACCAGCCTGGGCGCGTCCTCCCACGGGATGTCCAGGTCGGCCAGGAGCTGCTTGACCCGGCCGTGGTAGGCCTCGCAGTCGGCGCAGAGGTGGTCGCCGATGAGCGGCGCGCCCTCGAGCTGGGCGCGCACCTCCGGGCGCTTGTCGTCGAGCACGCGCAACGGATTGATCTCGATGCGGGCCCTGGTGGCCTCGTCGAGGTCGAGCGCGCGCAGGAACTCCTGCAGCCGGGCCCGGTAGATCGGGCGGCACTCCTTGCAGCCCAGCGAGTTGAGGAGCAGCCGCACCTGGGTGAGGCCGAGCGCGGCGTACCACTGCCAGGCCAGCGCGATCGTCTCGGCGTCGACGGCCGGATCCTCGCTGCCGATGGCCTCCAGGTCGAGCTGGTAGAACTGCCGGTAGCGGCCCTCCTGGGGCGCCTCCGCGCGGAACACCTGGCCGTCGGTCCAGACCTTGACCGGGAGCTGGCCGCGGTGCAGGCCGTACTCCAGGACCGCGCGCAGCACGCCGGCGGTGAACTCCGGGCGCAGCGTCAGCGACCGGCCGCCGCGGTCGGTGAAGGTGTACATCTCCTTGCTCACGACGTCGGTGGACTCGCCGACGCCACGGGCGAACAGCTGGGTGTCCTCGAAGACCGCGGTCTCCAGGTACGAGTATCCGGCCCGCCTGGCCGTCTCGGCGAAAGCTCCGCGAATCGCGTAGAACGTCGAGGCTTGCGGTGGAACGTACTCTTTGACACCTTTAGGTGCTTGGAAGCTCATTAGATCCCTCGTGTGGGACCGGACTGCGGCGCCGCTTCCTTCAAATATGGGTTGGTAGCGCGCTCGCGGCCGATCGTCGTCTGTGGTCCGTGGCCCGGCAGGACGACCGTATCGTCAGGCAGCGTCAGGCACTTGGCAGCCAGGCTGCGCAAAATGGTCGTGTAGTCACCGCCGGGCAGGTCGGTGCGGCCGATGGAGCCGGCGAACAGCAGGTCGCCCGAGAACATGATCTCGTCGCCGGGCAGCCGGAAGCTCACCGACCCCCTGGTATGGCCGGGCGTGTGGTCGACCACGAGCTCGAGGCCCGCCAGCTCCAGTACGGCCCCGTCGGACAGCTCGCGCACGTCGTCGGGCTCGCTCAGCGTCAGCCCGCCGAACATCGAGGCGCTCGTGCCCGACCAGCCGGCGGCCGGGTCGCTCAGCAGGTGGCGGTCGTCGGGGTGGATCCACGCGGGGACGTCACGCGCGCCGCAGACCGGGGCCACCGACCAGACGTGGTCGAGGTGGCCGTGGGTGAGCAGGACCGCGACCGGCTTGAGCCGGTGCTCGCGCAGCAGCTCGTCGACGCCCTCGGTCGCGTCCTGACCTGGATCGACGATCACGCATTCCTCGCCGGCCGCGGGCGCGACAACGTAACAATTGGTCTGGAAGGCCCCTGCGGGGAAGCCGGCGATGAGCATCTGCCTCAGGTGATCTCGTCGAAAAGCCAATGGGAATGTAACCGAAGGGTACCGGTGCGGGTCGCCGGGCTGCGAATCATTACCCGTTGGCCGATACGATTCGCCCACCTCAGTTGATTGACTATGGGAGGCAAAGCGGTGGCCACGGGGAAGGACCGGCAGAGGCAGCTCGCTCGTGAGCACTACGAGCGGCAGATGCATCGCCGGGTCGAACGCGAGCAGAAGGCCAAGCGCACGGCGATCATCGGCTCCTCGGTGGGCGTCGTGATCGTGATCGGCGGCATCGTCGCCGCGGTCGCGCTGCTGGGCGGCAACGACGCGGGGACCGACGCGGCCTCCTCGCCCACGGCGTCGGCCGCCGACACCGCCGCGCCGTCGGCCTCGGCCTCGGCTTCGGCCGCGGCGGGGCCCAAGCCGTACGACGCGGCGACGGGCACGTGCGACTACGTCAAGGACGCCGGAGGCGGGCAGGTCAAGGATGTCGGCATGCCGCCGGCCAAGGTCAAGACCACGCCGGCGACCAAGACGATGACGCTCAGGACCAACCAGGGCGACATCGTCGTCGAGCTGAACAACGCCAAGGCGCCCTGCACGACCAACTCGCTGGAGTTCCTGGCGAAGAAGAAGTACTACGACGGCAGCAAGTGCCACCGGCTCGGCAGCGCCCAGTTCCCGATGCTGCAGTGCGGCGACCCGTCGGCCAAGGCCGACGGCAAGAGCCAGGACGGCACCGGCGGCCCCGGCTACGTCATGGCCGAGGAGAACCTCCAGGGCGCCCAGTACAAGCGCGGCGTGATGGCCATGGCCAAAACGCAGGCGCCGGGCAGCACGGGCAGCCAGTTCTTCCTCGTTTTCGGAGACATCGGACTCACGCCGGATTACACGCCGGTGGGTACGATCACCAAGGGGCTCGACATCCTGGACAAGGTGAACAAAGCAGGCGTCATCGGGGACGCCGGCGACGGGACGGGGGCGCCGAAGCAAACCGTCGAAATCAAAGACGTGACAATCGCCAGCAAGAGCTGACGTAATACAAACTAGGGACGAAGTAGTCCCGAAGGGTCTGATGGAAAGTGCGGGAGGACACGGTGAGCACCGACCCGTGGGGCCGGGTAGACGACGACGGCACCGTCTACGTGCGTACGGCTGAGGGAGAGCGGGCCGTCGGCTCCTGGCAGGCCGGTGAACCCGAAGAGGCACTGGCCTACTTCCATCGCAAGTACGACGAGCTGGCCGGTCAGGTGCAGCTGCTGGAACAGCGCGTCAAGGGCACCGACCTGGCTCCTGCCCAGGCCGAGGCGAACATCGCCAAGCTGCGTGAGGCCGTCGCCGACGCCCACGCCATCGGCGACCTCGACGCGCTGACGGCCCGGCTCGACGGCCTGACGGAGCTGGTCGCCCAGCGCCGCGAGGAGGTCAAGGCGGCCCGCGAGCACGCGCGCGCCGAGGCCAGGTCGGTCAAGGAGCGCATCGTCGCCGAGGCCGAGCGCATCGCGGACGAGACCACCCACTGGAAGTCGGGTGGCGAGCGGCTGCGCCAGCTCGTCGAGGAGTGGAAGGCCGCCGACCGCATCGACCGGGTCACCGAGGCCGCGCTGTGGAAGCGGCTCTCGGCGGCCCGTACGGCGTTCGCCAAGCGGCGCAAGACGTACTTCGCGGGGCTCGACGAGCAGCGCGAGGGCGTGCGGGCGGCCAAGGAGCGCATCGTCGCCGAGGCCGAGGCGCTGGCCGACTCGACCGACTGGGGCCAGACCGCGGCGATCTACCGCGAGCTGATGCAGCAGTGGAAGAGCGCCGGCCGGGCCTCGCGCGAGGCCGAGGACGAGCTGTGGGCCCGCTTCAAGGGCGCGCAGGACCAGTTCTTCCAGGCCCGTTCCGCCGTCTTCGCCGAGCGCGACGCCTCGCTGGCCGCCAACGCGGAGGTCAAGGAGGTGCTGCTGGCCGAGGCCGAGAAGATCCTCCCGGTCACGGACGTGCGCACGGCCCGCTCGGCGCTGCGGAACCTCCTGGAGCGCTGGGAGGCCGCCGGCCCGGTGCCGCGCGAGCAGCGCGACCGGCTCGAGGGCGGGCTGCGCAAGGTGGACGAGGCCGTGCGCAAGGCCGAGGACGCCGAGTGGAAGCGCTCCAACCCGGAGGCCCGGGCCCGCGCGCAGAGCACCGTCGACCAGCTGCGCACCTCGATCGATCAGCTGGAGAAGCGGCTGTCCAAGGCGCAGACGGCCGGTCGCGCCAAGGACATCAAGGAGACCGAGGAGGCGCTGATCGCCCGGCGCTCGTGGCTGGAGGAGGCCGAGCGCACGCTCGCCGAGTTCAGCTGACCCCGGTGGAAATGCCCGTGGAGGCCTCGGCGGGCCTCCACCGGGCCCTGCCAACCGTGCGCCGACCGTGCGCCGACCGTGCGCGAGCGAGTGGCGGCGGTGCGTGAAATGGGGCGGCGGCGGAAGGGGCTGAGACCTAGGCTGGCGGGCATGGATCCCGTCAGCGCCGCACGTGCCCTCGTCGAGGAGATGTTCCCGGGGGCCCTGTACGCCTTCGTCGGCGGCAGCGCCCTCACCGAGCGCCGCACCAGCACCTCCGACCTCGACGTCGTCGTGGTGCTCGACGGCCTGCCCACCCCCTACCGCGAGTCGCTGCGGTGGCGCGAGTGGCCCGTGGAGCTGTTCGTGCACAGCGAGACCAGCCTGCGCGCCTACCTCGACAAGGACTTCGACCGGCGTCAGCCGAGCCTGGCCCGCATGTGCGCCGAGGGCGCGGTGCTGACCGACCGGACCAGCGGCCGGGCCAGCGACCTCCAGGCGGCGCTGAGCGAGCGCCTGACGGCCGGACCGGGCGGTCTGACCAGCTCGCAGGCCGAACGGGCCAGATACGCCCTCTCCGACCTCCTGGACGACCTCTCGGGGGCCACGGACGCCGGCGAGCGGACGTTCATCCGGTGGCAGGTGGCGCAGGAGACCGCCAGGATGGCGCTCGGACTGGGGCGCAGGTGGCAGGGGAGCGGCAAGTGGCTGCTGCGCGAGCTGCGCGCCCACGACCCGGTGCTGGCGGAGGCGCTGCTCGGCGCCGTCGACGACTCGGCACGGCTGGCCGCCGTCGCCTCGGACGTCCTGGAACGCGCTGGAGGGCGTCTCTGGGAGGGTTACAGGGCCGAGGGTGACCCGTTCCACCAGCCGCTGCGTCACGTGCCCTCAGGGGAGCTCTCGGGCGAGACGGCGCAGAGCTCCGGCATGCGCAGGCTCGCGGCCATCAGCGGGGCCACGGCCGGGTCCGTCCGCCTCTGGATGGGCCAGACCCACGTCGCGCCCGCCACGCGCTCGTCCGACCACCACCACGGGGCCTCGGAGACGGCCATCTACGTGGTCAGCGGCACGCCGTCGTTCGTGTTCCTGGAGGACGGGCGGGAGGTGCGGCTGGACACCAAGCCCGGCGACTACATCTTCGTGCCGCCGTACGTGCCCCATCGCGAGGAGAATCCGGACCCGTCACAGGAGGCCGTGGTCGTCATCGCCCGCAGCACCCAGGAGGCCATCGTCGTCAACCTCCCCGACCTCCGCCCCCGCTGACCCGCCGCCGGGGCCCGGCGCCCCGGAAGCGGTCAGTTGCCGGCGCCGCTGACGCGGTAGACGTCGAACACGCCCTGGATGCTGCGCACGGCCTTGAGCACGTGCCCCAGGTGCTTGGGATCGCCCATCTCGAACGTGAACTTGCTGATCGCCACCCGGTCCCGGGACGTCGTGACCGACGCGCTCAGGATGTTGACGTGCTGGTCGGAGAGCGTACGCGTGACGTCGGACAGCAGGCGCGGCCGGTCCAGCGCCTCCACCTGGATCGCGACCAGGAACACGCTGTCGTCGCTGGGCGACCAGCTGACCTCGACGAGCCGGTCGGGCTGCTCCTTGAGCTGCTGCACGTTGGTGCAGTCGCCGCGGTGCACCGACACCCCGTGCCCCCTCGTGACGAACCCGACGATCTCGTCACCGGGCACCGGGGTGCAGCACTTCGACAGGCGTACCCACACGTCGGCGTCGCCCGCCACGACCACGCCCGCGCCGCCACCGCGGGGGCGGCCGCGCAACCGGGTGGGCAGCGAGGTCTCGGCGATGTCCTCCTCGGCGCTGTCGACGCCGCCGATCGAGGCCACCAGCTTCTGCACGACGGCCTGCGCCGCGATGTGCCCCTCCCCCACGGCCGCGTAGAGCGCGGAGACGTCGGGGTAGCGCAGGTCGCGGGCGAGCGCCAGCAGCGCCTCGCCGGACATCAGCCGCTGCAGCGGCAGGCCCTGCTTGCGCATGGCCCGCCCGATGGCCTCCTTGCCCGCCTCGATCGCGGTCTCGCGGCGCTCCTTGGAGAACCACTGCCGGATCTTGTTGCGGGCCCGGCCCGACTTGACGAACTTGAGCCAGTCGCGCGACGGCCCGGCGTCCGGCGACTTGGAGGTGAAGATCTCGACCGTGTCGCCGTTGCCGAGCCGCGACTCCAGCGGCACCAGCCGCCCGTTGACCCGGGCGCCGATGCAGCGGTGGCCCACCTCGGTGTGCACGGCGTACGCGAAGTCGACCGGCGTGGCCCCCTCGGGCAGCGCGATGACCTGCCCCTTCGGGGTGAACACGTAGACCTCGGACACCGACAGGTCGAACCGCAGCGACTCCAGGAACTCGCCCGGGTCGGAGGTCTCCTTCTGCCAGTCGAGGAGCTGGCGCAGCCAGGCCATGTCGCTGCCCGGCTTGACCTTGCCGGTGGGGCCGGGGCTGCCGACCTCCTCCTTGTACTTCCAGTGCGCGGCCACGCCGTACTCGGCCCGGTGGTGCATCGCGTGGGTGCGGATCTGCAGCTCCACCGGCTTGCCCTCGGGACCGATCACCGTGGTGTGCAGCGACTGGTACATGTTGAACTTGGGCATCGCTATGTAGTCCTTGAACCGCCCCGGCACCGGGTTCCACCGGGCGTGGATGGTGCCGAGCGCGGCGTAGCAGTCGCGCACGCTGTCGACGAGGACGCGGATGCCCACCAGGTCGTAGATGTCGTCGAAGGCCACGTCGCGGGCGATCATCTTCTGGTAGACCGAGTAGTAGTGCTTCGGCCGGCCCTTGACGACGGCGCGGATCTTGGCCTCGCGCAGGTCGCCGGAGACCTTCTCGATGACCTCCTGCAGGAACAGGTCGCGGCGCGGCGCCCGCTCCGACACCATGCGCGCGATCTCGTCGTAGCGCTTGGGGTAGAGCATGGCGAAGGCCAGGTCCTCGAGCTCCCACTTGATCGTGTTCATGCCCAGGCGGTGGGCCAGCGGGGCGAAGATCTCCAGCGTCTCGCGCGACTTCTGGTGGCGCTTGTGCTCGGGGAGGTAGCGCATGGTGCGCATGTTGTGGAGCCGGTCGGCGAGCTTGATGATCAGCACGCGGATGTCGCGCGACATGGCGACGACCATCTTGCGCACGGTCTCGGCCTGCGCGGCGTCGCCGAACTTCACCTTGTCCAGCTTGGTCACGCCGTCGACCAGGGACCCGATGGTGTCGCCGAAGTCGCCGCGCAGCTCGTCGAGGCTGTAGGCGGTGTCCTCCACCGTGTCGTGGAGCAGCGCGGCGCACAGGGTCTCGTCGTCGGTGCCGAGCTCGGCCAGGATCGTGGCCACGGCCAGCGGGTGGGTGATGTACGGGTCGCCGGACTTCCGCTTCTGGTCGCGGTGGTGGTAGGCGGCGACGTCGTACGCACGCTCGATCACGCGCAGGTCGGCCTTGGGGTGGGTGGCGCGGACCGTGCGGAACAACGGCTCCAGCACCGGATTCATGGCCCCACCCCCAAATCGCCGTCGACGCACCGCTGGAACGCCGGACGCCTCGGCGTTGCCGGAGTCGGTTACGTCGGGCACGACCACATCACGGGGCACACAGACTCCTCACGCAATGGCTCCTCACGTTCGAGTCCAGATCCCCCAGTGTATCCAGGCGGCGAACCTGGGCCGTCGCGGGTCGGGCTCAGACGATCACGAGGGAGTGCAGGTCCACTCCCGTCACCCGCTCACGTCCCTTGAGAAAGGCCAGTTCCATGAGCACGGCGATGCCGACGACCTCGGCGCCGGCCCTCTTCACCAACTCCACGGCAGCCCTCGCGGTGCCGCCCGTGGCCAGCACGTCGTCGACCACGAGAACGCGGTCGCCGGGCGTGAAGGCGTCACGGTGGACCTCGATGGTCGCGGAGCCGTACTCCAGATCGTAGGACTCTTCGAGGGTTTCGGCGGGCAGTTTCCCCTTCTTCCGTACCGGTACGAAACCCGCCCCCGCCCGGTACGCCACCGGAGCCGCGAGGATGAACCCGCGCGCCTCGATGCCCACGATCTTGTCCACCTGGTGGAGCCCGGCCAGTTCGTCCACCACGGCCGCCATGGCGACCGGGTCGCCCAGCAGCGGGGTGATGTCCTTGAACATCACGCCCGGCTTGGGGTAGTCGGGCACGTCCCTGATCCTGTCCAGGATCATCGTGCTCAGCTCGGTCATGGCGTCTCCTCGCAATCGTGCACCGGCGGTGTGCCGGGCTCCATCGGACCTCGAGAGGTTACTGCCGGAATCATCCGGCTGGGGAATCGCCTCCCTGATAGCGTTTCCTCGTGCCCCAGCAGGGCACCGGTCAGGGCTTGGCCGTCGCCGACTCCGGATACCTCTGCCGGGGAAAGCGAGAAGCCGCTTCCTCTCAGGAAGCGGAGGAGTCACGATGGTGCATCCCGCGCACACACACAACGACGCCCCCATCCCGTGAAGGCTGAGGGCGTCGTACGTGTCTGTGCGCCGGTTATCCCTTGGCTACGGCCGCGCTTTTGGAACCCTTCGGCCCCTTGCCGCTTCCCGTCGAGGCCAGCCTCCTGGCGATGGCCTGGTACTTCGGCTCCCGCTCCTTCAACGTCACCAGCAGCGGCGTGGCGACGCACAGCGAGGAGTACGTACCGACGATCATGCCGACGAACAGCGCCAGCGACAGGTCCTTCAGCGTGCCCGCGCCGAGCAGCGTGGTGCCGATGAACAGGATCGCCGCCACCGGCAGGATCGCGACCAGCGAGGTGTTCAGCGACCGGATCAGCGTGTGGTTGAGCGCGTTGTTGGCCGCCATCGAGTACGTCATCTTCGACGTGTGCCCCAGCTTGGCCGTGACCTCCTTGATCATGTCGAACACCACGACCGCGTCGTAGAGCGAATAACCGAGGATGGTCAGGAAGCCCAGCAGCGTGGCCGGCGTGACCTCGAAGCCCGACCAGGCGTAGATGCCGGCCGTGATGACGAGGTCGTGGATGAGCGCGACGATCGCCGACATGGCCATCTTCGGCTCGAACGCCATCGACAGGTACAGGATGATCGCCAGCATGAACACGCCCAGGCCGATCCAGGCCTTCTGCGAGACCTCACCGCCCCAGGACGGGCCGATGGCCTGCACGCTGACCTGCCCGACCGGAGTGTTGAAGTCCTTGGCGATCTGCGACTGCACCTGCTCCCTGGTGTTCTCCGGGAGGCTCTCGGTGGTCACCCGCCAGCCGCTGGTGCCGGCCGACTGGACGATCGCCTGGTGCGCGCCCTGATCGAGGACGGCCTCGCGGACCTGCTGGACGGTGGCCTGCTCGGACTTGAACGAGAAGACCGTGCCGCCTCTGAACTCCACGCCCAGGTT
The DNA here is from genome assembly GCF_053603495.1 of Nonomuraea sp. NPDC004186. Lineage (NCBI taxonomy): Bacteria > Bacillati > Actinomycetota > Actinomycetes > Streptosporangiales > Streptosporangiaceae > Nonomuraea > Nonomuraea sp. NPDC004186. The sequence goes on from NZ_JBSGFQ010000090.1 coordinate 29,523, forward strand.
GAGCCCGTTGATCAGCAGACCCGCGATCGAGATGAGCAGCAGAATGCCCGACAGGCTGTACCAGAGCCTCCATTGGCCGACGAAGTCGACATTGATCTCGCCGCGGTAGAGGCGACGCGCCAGTCCCATCTCAGGCCTCCTGCGGAGTGGTCGGGCGGCCGGACGAGCCGACCTCGCTCATGCGCTCGGCGTCGAGGCCGGACAGCGGGTGCCCCTTGGCGAAGAACTTCAGCCTCGCCAGCAGGGCGATGAACGGCTTCGTGAACAGGAACACCACCACGATGTCGATCAGCGTGGTCAGGCCCATCGCGAAGGCGAACCCGGCCACGCCGCCCACCGCCAGGAAGTAGAGCACGATCGCGGCGATGAACATGACGGCGTCGGCGATCAGGATCGTGCGCCGGGCACGGACCCAGGCCACCTCGACGGCCGCGCGGAGGGTCCGGTGGCCCTCCTTCATCTCGTCACGTATGCGTTCGAAGTAGACGATGAAGGAGTCGGCGGTGATGCCGATCGAGACCACGAGGCCGATGATGTGCGGCAACGAGAGCCGGAAGTTGGCGTTGTGGCCGAGCACGACCACCGCCGTGTACGTCAGGATCGTGGCGACCACGAGGCTCAGCACCGCCACGATGCCGAGGCCGCGGTAGTAGAGCATCGAGTAGACCACGACGAGCACGAGGCCGATGAGGCCCGCGACCAGACCGCCCTGCAGCTGGTCCTGGCCCAGCGTCGAGGAGACCGTGTCGACCGAGCTGCGGTTGAACTTCAGCGGCAGCGCGCCGTACTTGAGCTGGTCGGCCAGCGCGGTGGCGCTGAGCTGGTCGAACCCGCCGGTGATCTCGGCCCGGCCGCCGGGGATCGGGCTGATGATGTTGGGGGCGGTGATGACGACGCCGTCGAGCACGACCGCGACCTTGTTGCGCGGCTCCTGGGAGTTGTAGGCGGCCGTGGTGAGCTTGCTCCACTCGGCCGCGCCCTTGCTCTTGAAGTCGAGCTGGACGACCCACTCCACGGTGCCCTGCCGGACGCCCGCCGAAGCCGTGTCGATGTCGGTGCCGACGACCTTGGCGACGTCGAGGACGTACTTGTAGCTGCCGTCGGTCTCGCAGCCGGCGAACTGCTTCTTCGGGTCGTCCTGGACGCCCTGGCCGCGGTTGGCCGGGTTGGCGCAGTCGAGCTTGTTGAACTGGGCCAGCACCGCCGGGTCGATGCCCTGGGTGTTGACGCCGGCGTTGGGGTTCTGCGCGGGCGGCGTGCTGGGCTGGCCGGACGGGGCCGCCGTCGGGCTGGCCTTGGCGTCCTGGCCCTTCTTCTGCTGCTTCTGAGGGTTGTCCGTGGCGGCCGGCTGCTGGGGGTTGTCCGTGGCGGCCGGCTGCCCCGACGCGGCGGGCGTCGGCGCGGTCAGCGCGGACGACAACGCCTTGCCCGTCGGGGACGCGCTGGGCTTGGGCGTGGAGACCGCGGGCGAGCCGGACTTGTCAGACTTGGGGGTGGCGGACTGGCTCGCCGAAGCCGACGGGTTCGGCGTCGGCGCGTTGGTGGCCAGGTTCTGCGGAACCTGCGTGGCCTCCATGGCCAGCACCTGGCGGAAGCGCAGCTCCGCGGTGGTGGCGACCAGCTTGATGGCCTCGCTCTGTCCGACGCCCGGGATCGAGATGATGATGTTGCTGCCGGACCTGGCGACCTCCGCGTCGGAGATGCCGTTGCCGTTGACTCGATCGCGGATGATGTTGACTGCGCGATCGAGAATCTCATCCGGCGGTGCCGTGTTGTTCTGGGTCACCGGGGACAGAGTCACCGTCGTGCCGCCGGCGAGGTCGAGACCCAGCTTGGGCGTGAACGCCTTCTGCAGGAACATCGTCCCGCCCAGGGCGAGGATGAGCGCCAGCAGCACCAGGAGCGTTCGCCCCGGTCGGCTGTGGCGGCTGGTCGGTCGGGCCACTGGTCGTCAGTTCTTTCAGATAGAGGTTTGTCGCAGAGCTTAGTCAGGACTGCTTGGTGCTGGAGTCCTGGTCATCGTTGCGATCCACGGTGGCCTCGGACTCCTTCTTGCCCTCCTCACCCGGTGCGGCGTCGTCGTCCGAGGACTCGTCCGCCGCGGGAGCGTCCCCGGGCGTGACCACACGGCCGATCGCGGCCTTCACCCAGCGGGTCTCGATCCCCGGTGCGATCTCGAGGACCACGTCCTCATTGTCCACCGTCACCACGGTGCCGAACAGCCCGGTCGTGGTCATGACCCGGGCGCCCGGAGCCAGGGAGTTCTGCATTTGGATCGCCTCTTGCTGACGCTTGCGCTGAGGGCGGATCAGCAGGAAGTAGAACACCACCACCAGCAGAATCAGCGGCAGGATGCTACCGAGTTGTCCCATGTCCATAAGGGGCGACCTTCCATTGTCGTACAAGAAGTTGACACCGGCCTCGCGCCGGAAATTCCGTGCGTTGCGTCGGGGCCGCGCCGCTCAGCCCGTCAGCCTACACAGCCAGCCAAGCCACGGAGTGTAGGCCGTTGTTGCGAAACGCGGCAACGAGGCAGCGTTTCGGCGCGCGGGGAAGTTCCCATTTTGAAACGGTTGCAACCGTTCTGTGATCAGCCGTCTGAGTCGAATACCGCTGCTCCGAACGCGTCGGGGGGCGGGGTCATGCCGAGATGACTCCAGGCGGCCGCCGTCGCGACCCGGCCGCGCGGGGTCCTGGCCAGCAGGCCCTGGCGTACGAGGAACGGCTCTGCCACCACTTCGACGGTCTCCGGCTCCTCCCCTACGGCCACGGCCAGCGTCGACAGGCCGACCGGGCCGCCGCCGAACTTCTTCAGCAGCACGTCCAGGACCGCCCTGTCGAGCCGGTCGAGCCCTTCGGCGTCGACTTCGTACAGGTTGAGGGCCGCCGCCGCTATTTCCCGGTTTATCACCCCGTCGGCCCTTACGTCCGCGAAATCCCGCACTCGCCTGAGCAGCCGGTTCGCGATGCGGGGCGTCCCCCGGGACCGCCTGGCGATCTCGTGCGCCCCGTCGTCGGGCAGGACCACGCCGAGCAGCCTGGCCGACCGGTAGAGCACCTGCTCGAGCTCGCCGACCTCGTAGAAGTCCATGTGCGCGGTGAACCCGAACCGGTCGCGCAGCGGCGCGGGCAGCAGCCCGGCGCGGGTGGTGGCGCCGACGAGCGTGAACGGCGCGATGTCGAGCGGGATGGCCGTGGCTCCCGGGCCCTTGCCGACGACGATGTCGACCCTGAAGTCCTCCATGGCGAGATAGAGCATCTCTTCGGCGGGCCTGGCCATCCGGTGGATCTCGTCGATGAACAGCACCTCGCCCTCGGCGAGCGTGGACAGGATGGCGGCCAGGTCGCCGGCCCGCTCCAGCGCTGGGCCGGAGGTGATCCTCAGCGGCGCGTTGAGCTCAGCGGCGATGATCATGGACAGCGTGGTCTTGCCGAGCCCGGGCGACCCGCTCATCAGCACGTGGTCGGGCGGCCGCTGCCTGCGCAGGGCGCTCTCGAGCACTAGGGAGAGCTGCTCGCGCACCCGGCCCTGGCCGATGAACTCGCCGAGCCGCTTGGGCCGCAGCGCCGCCTCGATCTGCAGTTCGTCGCCACCGGCCTCGGACGACACCAACTCCCGCTCAAACCCCATACTCACACCCCCTCACACCGGCTCCATCGCCAACACCCCACGAACCCCTCACACCATCGCCAGCGGGGCGCCGAGGCATCGCAACGTCGCCAGGCGTGCGCCCGGACAGCACGACGTCGCCCGGGGTTCCGCCGGGCGGCGCGACGGCGCCAAGCCGGAGCCCGGACGGCGCCGCGACGGGCGCTCCCGGCACCCGGCCGGAGCCCACCGCGCCGCGACGGCGGGAGGTGGTGCGGTGGAGACCGGCGCAACGCGGTCGGCGACCGGCCGGGCCACGGTGCCGGGCCTGCGACTCGCTCGTCACGGCGAGCAGCCCGTGAGCCTTCACGACCGGCCATGACAGACGGAAACCGGCGTCGGCGCGTGCGGTTACCTTGGCCAGAGCGGCGCACGCCGTCACCTCGGCGAGCGCAGCACGAGCGGTCACCTCGGCGAGAGCGGCGCGCGCCGTCACGTCGGCGCGAAAGAGCCGGGCTCGCGGAGGGACGGGGCGGCGGGTCATCGGACGCTCAGGGATTGCAGGGCGGCCTTCAAAAGCGCGGCGACCTGGGGACGGCGTCCGGCGGCGAGGTCGGCGTCGGCGACCGGCTCCACGACGGCGACGGCCTCGTCGGCGTCCTTGCTGGAGTAGCCCAGCCCCACCAGCCCCGAGTGGACCTGATCGCGCCACGCCGCCACGCGCCGCTCCCCGTTGAGCGCGGCGTTGACCGCCTCCTCCGGCGTGCCGAGCCGGTCCTTCAGCTCCAGCACGATCCGCTGCGCCCCCTTCTGCCCGATCCCCGGGACCTGCGTGAGCGCCTTGAGGTCCGCACTGGCCACGGCGACGCGCAGCGCGTTGGGCGTGTGGACGGCGAGCATCGCCAGCGCCAGCTTGGGCCCGACCCCGCTGGCCGTCTGCAGCAGCTCGAACACGGCCCGCTCGTCGTCCGTGGCGAACCCGTAGAGGGTGAGCGACTCCTCCCGCACCACCAGCGACGTGGCCAGGCGCGCTTCCTCCCCGATCCGCAGCGTGGCGAGCGTGCCCGGAGTGCAGTGGGTGAGGATGCCGACGCCACCGACCTCGATCACGGCTCCGTCGGGAGCGATCGCGGCCACCTTGCCCGACACCGACGCGATCACAGCCCACCATCCTTCCACGCCGCCGGGGCCCGCACACCACCGGCGAGGGTCACAGCCCGACATCCTCCCGCATGATCACGGACGACACGCCGCGGGCGCGCGGACCGGCCGCGCGGCGCGCCATCCCCAAAGCCGCCAGAGCCCCCAAAGCCCTCAGAGCCGCCAGAGCTCCCGAAGCGGATGTTCACGGCCTGGTGTCCTTCCGGGTGGCCTTGGCGAGGGCGGCGGCGAGGCGGTGCTGGGCGCCGCCTCGCCACACGTGGCAGATCGCCAGGGCCAGCGCGTCGGCCGCGTCGGCGGGCTTGGGCATCTCGCTCAGGCGCAGCAGCCGGGTGACCATGGCGCCGATCTGCTTCTTGTCGGCGGTGCCGCTGCCGGTGATGGCCGCCTTGACCTCGGACGGCGTGTGCAGCGCCACGGGAAGCCCGCGCCTGGCCGCGCACAGCACGGCGATCCCGGCCGCCTGAGCGGTGCCCATGACGGTGCGTACGTTGTGCTGGCTGAAGACGCGCTCGACCGCCACCGCGTCGGGCCGTACGTCGTCGAGCCACTGCTCGATGCCGGCCTCGATGCCGACGAGCCGCGCGCCGAGCTCCTCGTCGGCCCCGGTGCGCACCACCCCGACGGCCACGAGCGTCAGCGGCGCGCCCGGCCGCCCCTCGACAGCGCCCAGGCCGCACCGGGTCAGCCCCGGATCGACGCCCATCACCCGCACCGGCCCGCCCTCCCGTCGCCGAACACCTGTTCGGCACGAGACTTTACCCCGGCGGGGGCGCCCACGCACCGGTAATCGCCCGCACGCCGGGGAAGGGAGCCGCCGGCGAGCCTCCGATCAGAAGTAGTCCAGCATGTACGGCCTGGCGGCGAACGCCGCGTCGAGCGCCTCGTCGTACCGGTCGTCACCGGACATCAGCCCGCTCAACCGCAGCGTCGCCGTCGGCACCCCCGCGTACAACGCCGAGAACCCGTTCACCGAGAGCGTGACCCCGGGCTCCTCGACGGGCGTCACCGCACCGGACCCGCCCGCGACCTCCAGCCGCCACGACCCCCCGCCGCCCAGCGGATCGTCCACGGTCACCACGGCCTCGCAGCTCACGTACGCCGGATAACCCCGCCGCTCGACCGCGGCCGGCACGTCCAGCACCCTGAACATCCACCGCGCCTGCCGCACCTCCTCGTTGGACCGCTCCCGCAGCATCCACAGCACCGGGTCGTCCGGAGCCACGGCGGCGACGACATGGCGCGCGACCGACGACGCGCTGCCGACGAGCGACCACAATGCCCGGGCGGTCTCCCCCGAGCCGGCGACCAGGTTCTCCACCTGCATGTCGTCGCCGCGCCACCGGTAGACGACGAAGCCGTCCTCGGCCAGGTAGAGGAAGTCGTCCTTGTTCTCCAGCCACAGGGCCCAGGTGCCCTCGTCCCAGGAGATGGGGCCGCTGGCGCGGGTGGCGGAGTGGACGCGGTGCAGCAGGGAGACGACCTCGGCCGCGTCGTCCGGACCCATCCTGCGCAGCTTGACCTGCCCGGACGGCCTGATCTGGCGCAGCGTCTCGGCCGGGAGCCGCACCTTGTACTGGCCTCCGGCGTGCTCGTAGCCGATCGAGCGGTAGATCGGCGTGGTGGCCGGAAAGAGCGCGGAGACCGCGTCGCCGAGGGAGGCGGCCCGTTCCACGACGGCCCGCATGAGCAGGCTGCCGACACCGCGGCCACGGTCCTCGGGATTGACGGTGACGCCCGCGACGCCCGCCATCGGCTGCGGCCTGCCGTGCCACCACTGCGTGAACCGGCGCAGCCGCGCGGCCCCGGCGAGCCTGGAGCCGTCGAACGCGCCCAGATAGCGCCCCTCACCGAGCGCCGGGAGCACCGCCCGGCGCCACTTCTCGTTGTCGCCGGGGGGCAGCGGCCCGAAAGAGCGCCTGCGCAGGTCAAGAACGTCGTCGAGGTCTTCAGCGATCAGGTTGCGAATCTCCACGAGGACCCAACCTATGGCGGGCCGCGCCGCCGGTCCACTTTGGGCGGCGGGGTGCCGCGCCTACGCGGCGGCGGTGCGCGCCCGCGAGCCGTTCGTGGCGATGGCGAGCCTGTCGAGGTAGAGCAGTTGGGCGGCCACGACGGCGACCAGCGCGACGGCGACGACGAGCAGCGGCGTGGCGGCGCCGACGTCGGGCTTCGCCGCGGCGAAGGAGCCGAGCTGGGCCATCTGCGCCACCGGCGCGGTGAACAACGTCGGCTTCTGGGCGACCAGCAGCGGCCAGAGCAGGTCCTGGGCGTTCATCAGGGCGACGGCCCCGGCGAGGATGCCCGCCATGGGGAGCGACGGCAGGAACACGCCGCCGAAGAAGTCCTTGTCGGTGCGCTCGGCCAGCCCCTTGCACAGGAGCGTGAGCACGAGCAGGGCCGGGACGCTGACGAGAAGGGGTGGGACGAGGGCCAGGAAGGAGTCGATGAGGCCCATGTTGCGCATGTTCTGCCAGTTGGCGACGCCGAGGGGCCCCGTACCGACGAACAGCCACGGCGCGAACACCAGCAGCAGCCACTCGCTCCCGCGCCCCAGCGGTCGCAGGCCGCCGATCCCGAGCGCGGCCAGGTAGGCGACGCCCACCGAGACGACCGCTCCGCCGATCGCCGGGACCCACGTGTTCACCTGGGAACGCAGGGAGCCCGCCTCCGAGGTGGGCGAGGCGAGCACGCCGTCGATCCACGGCCAGGCGCACACGAGCGCGACGGCGAGGAAGACCACCAGCGCCACGATCCCGACGGCCATGCCGACGGTCCCGGCACCACGTCCAGCGGCCGCGCCCGGCGCCACCACGGGAGCAGCCGCAGGGGCCGCCCCCGGCGAGATCGGCCCCGCCGCAGGGGCGGTCGGCACTCCCCCAGGTGAGGTCGGCACGGCCGCACCCGGCTCAGGCGCGGTACGCGGGGTCAGCGTGACGCTCAGCCGGGAGGCCGCCACGACGACCGTCGCGACGATGCCCAGCACGCCGAGGATCACCCCCGTGAGGGTCGCAACGGACGCGCCAGGGCCGAACTCGGCCATCCGGAAGGCGGAGTCGTACTCCAGCCCTGCGAGCGTCTCTGTGGAGCGCTCAGGGCCGCCCCGGGTGAGCACGAGGCCGAAGGAGAACGTCTGGAGCCCGATCGCGACCGTGGCGATCGCGACGAGCACCCCCACCACGAGCATCGCGGGCCCCACACCGCCGCGAGACGGCCCGGAAAAGCCCCGCGCATCGGAGAAGTCCCGCGCATCGGAGAAGCCCTGCGGGACGGAGCCGGCGCGCAGGGCGGGCAGGAACGCCATGACCGCCAGCGCGCACACCACCCCGAACGTGCCGGCCGCGACGATCAGCCGGAGCGTTCCAGGCGCGGTCGCGGGATCGCGCAGCCCTTCGGCCAGCCCCGCCAGACCCGGCGCGTCCGGCGCCAGCCCGCGCATCCAGGCCGCCGCCACCCCCACCGGCGAGAACGTGACGATCGCCAGCGACAGCGCGATCCGCCCGGCCCTCCGCGGCCACGTGCCCGCCCGGTCGAGCGCCACCGCCAGCAGCGGCGCCACCACCACGGCCACCAGCAACGGCATCGCGACCAGCGACAGCGTGAACCACGCCGCCCGCCAGAACTCGCCGTCGCCCAGCAGCCTGCCGTAGTTGGCGAACCCCACGTACGTGCTCTCGCGCAGGACGCCGCCCCTCTGCAGGCTGAGCCAGATTGTCTGGGCCGTGGGCAGCACGAGCGAGATCAGCGTGCCGAGCAGCGCGGGCACGGCCAGCAGCCAGCCGAGCGCCGGAGAGGGGGCCTGTGGAGGGGTGGGGGAAGTCACGTCGCCCGACCCTACGCTGCCCCGTCCCTTCTCGCACCCGAAGAAAGCCCCGGAACCCACCCGCGCCGAAGAAAGCCCCGGAGCTCTTCTCACGCCCGGAGGAAGCCCCGGAGCGCCGCATGAGGGCGGGCACGCATGACTAAGGGCCCGGCGTGGCCGAGCCCTTACGTCGTGCGACTGCTAGTCCAGCGCCGCCAGCACGTCGTCCGGCACGTCGAAGTTGGCGAAGACGTTCTGGACGTCGTCGCTGTCCTCCAGCGCGTCGATGAGGCGGAACACCTTCTTGGCGCCCTCCTCGTCGAGCGGCACGCTCATCGTCGGCAGGAAGCTCGACTCGGCCGAGTCGTAGTCGAGCCCGGCCTCCTGCAGCGCCTTGCGGACCGGCACCAGGTCACCGGCCTCGGAGACGACCTCGAACGACTCGCCCAGGTCGTTGACCTCCTCGGCGCCCGCGTCGAGGACGGCCATGAGCACGGTGTCCTCGTCGAGCCCGTCCTGCTTGGGCACGATCACGACGCCCTTGCGGTTGAACATGTAGGAGACGGACCCGGGGTCGGCCAGCGAGCCGCCGTTGCGGGTCAGCGCGACGCGGACCTCGGAGGCGGCGCGGTTGCGGTTGTCGGTGAGGCACTCGATGAGCACCGCGACGCCGCCGGGCGCGTAACCCTCGTACATGATGGTCTGCCAGTCGGCGCCACCGGCTTCGAGGCCGCCGCCCCGCTTGCGGGCGCGCTCGATGTTGTCGTTGGGCACGGAGTTCTTCTTCGCCTTGAAGATGGCGTCGAAGAGCGTGGGGTTGGCGTCCGGGTCGGGGCCACCGGTCCGTGCCGCCACCTCGATGTTCTTGATGAGCTTCGCGAACAGCTTGCCGCGCTTGGCGTCGAGCGCGGCCTTCTTGTGCTTCGTCGTCGCCCATTTGGAGTGGCCGGACATTACCTAGAGCTCCCTCACCATGTCTACGAAGTAACGGTGCACGCGCGCGTCCCCGGTCAGCTCGGGGTGGAACGACGTCGCGAGCAACGGCCCTTGACGGACCGCGACGATCCTATCCCCAGGCTCGCACCTGCCCAGCACTTCGACGTCGCCGCCGATGGATTCGACCCAGGGAGCGCGGATGAACACCGCGTGCACCCGCTCCCCCGCGAAGTCCAGGTCGGACTCGAAGGAGTCGACCTGGCGGCCGAACGCGTTGCGCCTGACCACCATGTCGATGCCGCCGATCGTCTGCTGTCCGGCGACTCCGTCCTCGATCCTGTCGGCCAGCATGATCATGCCGGCGCAGGACCCGTAGGCGGGCATGCCTTCCTTGATCCGCATCCGCAGCGGCTCCAGCATGTCGAAGGTCTCGGCGAGCTTCCACATCGTGGTCGACTCCCCACCGGGGATGACCAGGCCGTCGACCGCGTCCAGCTCGGCCGGTCGGCGCACGGCGGTGGCCGACGCTCCTGCCTCCTGAAGCATGCGCGCATGCTCGCGCACGTCTCCCTGGAGAGCGAGTACACCGATCGTGGGCACAGTCGATCCTTCCGTCTGGGTGCGGGTTCCGACAATTCAACACCAGGATGGCCTGGGATCTTCCTAAGGGGCCACTTTGACGTGGACGGGCTTGTGGTCGGACAGCGTCACGTCCCGCCCGACGCGGCAGCTCCGCACCGTGCCTTCGGGCGCGAACAGGTAATCGAGCTTTTTACCCTCCCTCGTCCACCGGCCGGTGCGCCGCGTGCCGCGCTGGTCGCATTCCTGGTACGCGCGGTAGAGCGGAGCGACGGCCCGGCGGCCGGCGGCGCTGCCGTATCCGCTGTCCGGGGGCGCCACGTTGAGGTCTCCGCCGAGGATCGTGCGGTGTCCCGGCTCGGCCGCGATCTCGAGCAGCCGCCTGATCTGCCTGGTCCGGTAGGGGGCGCCCGGTTGGCGGTCGTCGTCGGCCCGGCCCGAGGACAGGTGGGTGCCGCAGGCGCGCACCTTCCTGGCGGGGACGGTGGCGCAGAGGACGGCGCGCGTGACGTACCAGGGCGGGGCGGGCAGCGGGTGGGCCTCGAAGGTGGCGGCGTCGCCCGCCACGGCGACCGCGATGCTCTGCGCGCCGCGCGGGCGGCCGAGGCGGTCGGGGTGGCAGGCGTACGGGGTGCCGTCGTGGGAGGTCAGGCCCCATGAGCCGATGGTCCAGTTCCGACCGGTGCGCTGTTCCAGCCAGAGTTCGAGCGTGCCGGCCGCGCCCGTGCAGAACTCCTGCAGGAAGATCACGTCAGGAGGGCCGTTCTTGATCGCGTAACCGCCGATGCTCTGCGCCAGTTCGAGCGCGCCCGCGCGGTAGAGGGGGCACGCCGAGTTGGTGCCCGCGCAGACGTTCCAGGTCATCACGGACAGCTCGGCTCTCGGGGGAGCCGCGAGCAATCCGGCCACGAGTAACAGGACAGGTCCCACCATGTCAGGAAATTATCAACCAGCGGGAGCCACGGCGTCCTGGAGTGTGTGGTCGGTGTCCACCCGGCTCAGGACGCGCAGGTGGTGGCGCCGGACGTAGAGGATGGCCATGCCGACGAAGCAGCAGGCGGCGCCCAGCGCGTACGGGACGGCGACGCCGATCTCCTCCCCCAGCTTGGTGGCGATGAACGGGGCCAGCGCGCCGCCCATCCAGCGCACGAAGTTGTAGCCCGCGGAGGCGACGGGCCTGGGCGCGTCGGAGACCTCCATGGCCGACTCGGTGAAGACGGTGTTGTTGAGGCCGATGGGGATGCCGGACAGCACGGTGAACAGGATGATCCCGACATGTCCGGACAGCGCGATGCCGATCTGGAACACCGCCAGCAGCGCCAGCGCCAGGTGCAGCACGTTCACCGAGCCGATCTTGCGCTGCAGCGGCGGCGCGCCGAACACCGAGGCCAGCGCCACGCAGACGCCCCACCCGAAGAAGACGGCGCCGATGCCGTACGGCGACATGTGCAGGATGAACGGGGTGAAGGCCAGCACGGTGAAGAACGCGAAGTTGTAGAAGAGCGCGGTGAAGGCCGTGGTGGACAGGCCGCCGTGGGCGAGCGCCTTGATCGGGGCGGCGAGGCTGGTCCTGGCCGCGGGCTTGGGGGTGGCCTTGAGCAGGGTGACGATCAGGACGAAGCCGACGGCCATGAGGGTGGCGGTGCCGAAGAACGGGGCCCGCCAGTTCCAGTCGCCGAGCAGGGCGCCCACCAGCGGGCCGGCGGAGATGCCCAGGCCGAGCGCGGCCTCGTACAGGATGATCGCGGCCTCGGCGCCGCCGCTGGCCGCGCCCACGATGACGGCCAGCGCGGTGGCCACGAACAGCGCGTTGCCCAGGCCCCAGCCCGCGCGGAAGCCGACGAGCTCGCCGACGCTGGTGGAGGTGCCGGCGAGCGCGGCGAAGACGATGACGAGCGCGAGCCCGGCCAGCAGCGTCCGCTTGCCTCCGATGCGGCTGGAGACCCAGCCGGTGATCAGCATCGCCACCGCCGTCACCAGGAAGTAACTGGTGAACAGCAGCGACACCTGGCTGGGGGTGGCCTTCAGACCTTGGGCGATGGAGGGGAGGATGGGGTCGACGAGGCCGATGCCCATGAAGGCCACGACCGCGGCGAACGCGGTGGCCCAGACGGACGTGGGCTGGCGAAGAATTCCGCCGCCGGATTGCATGGGGCTCCTTTACCGGGGGTTGCGGCTTTACCGGGCTTTGCCGGGCTTTACCGGGGGTTGCGGCCGAGCTTGGCCAGGACGGGCAGCGCGGCCGCCAGCGTGGCGCGCTCGTCGTCGGTGAGCGCGGCCAGCTCCTGGCTGAGGTGGGCGATCCTGGCCCGCCGCACGGCGAGCAGCCGGTCGCGGCCCTCGCCGGTCAGCTCCACCGTCCTGACGCGGGCGTCGGCCGGGTCGGAGCCGCGCGCCACCAGGCCGGCGTCCTCCAGGCGGTTGATCTGCACGGTCATGGTGGGCAGCTGGACGGCGTGCTCCTCGGCCAGCTCGGTCATGCGGCGCGGGCCGGGTTCGAGCGAGCCGAGCACGGCGTACTGCTGGCTGGTGACGGGTTGGCCGGCGACGGTGCGCCTGAGCAGGAGGACCAGGTGGCGCAGCACCGTGGAGACCTGCTCGGCCAGGCGGGTGGGGTCGTCCCTCATGCTTAGCCCAACTAACTTAGCCTGGCTAATATTCCGCCGAAAGAAAAGCGGCACCCCGGGCCGGGGTGCCGCTCTCCGGAACGATCGTCAGGGACGCTCGGTCTCCAGGCGGACCGTCTCCTCCACGGTCAGCTGCTGCTGGGCACGCAGCGTCGGGTCGAGCGGCCTCAGGTACGTCTGCTGCACCCCCGGCACCCGGTCCTCCACGACGAACGTGGCCCGCGTGTAGACCTCGGCTCCCGGGGTCTGCACCTTCGGCACCACCCTGAAGTCCGCGGTCATCTGGTCCCGCTCGATCTTCGTCAGCACGTAACCGCGCTGGTTGTTGTAGAACTTCAGGTGCGGGTTGATCGCCAGGAACGGGTGCGTGGACGGGTCGGAGTCCGCCCCGTTGCCGCCTGTCGAGATCGAGGTGGCCACCAGCTCGGCGCCCACCGACGGCCCGGTCGGGTCGTCGTAGTTCAGCTTGAGGTCGCTGGCCCAGTGGGCGTGCACGTCGCCGGTCAGCACGACGGCGTTGCGCACCTTGGCGTCCACCCAGCCCTGGGTGATGCGCTGCCGGGAGGCGACGTAGCCGTCCCAGGCGTCCTGGCTGGTGATCTTGGCGGGGCCGGCGTTGTTGTCGCGCTGGGCGAAGAAGACCTGCTGGCCGATGATGTCCCACTGCGCGCGGGAGTGGTGGAAGCCGTCCAGCAGCCAGGACTCCTGCTCGTTCCCCGTGATCGAGCGCGCCGGGTCCACGGCGGCCGGGCAGTCGCGGTAGCCGTCACCGCAGCCCTGGTCGTCGCGGTACTGGCGGGTGTCGAGCATGTGGAACATGGCCATCCGCCCCCACCGGATCCGCCGGTAGAGCTGCATGTCGATGCCGCGCGGGATGGAGGTGCGGCGCAGCGGCATGTTCTCGTAGTAGGCGCGGAAGGCGGCCTCGCGCCTGGCCAGGAAGTTCGGCTGGGGGACCTCGGGCTTCTCGGGGATCTCGTCGGCCCAGTTGTTGTCGACCTCGTGGTCGTCCCACACCACCAGCCACGGCGCGGCGGCGTGCGCGGCCTGCAGGTCGGGGTCGGCCTTGTACTGGGCGTGGCGCTGGCGGTAGTTGGCCAGGGTCTCGGTCTCGGGGCCCTCGTGGTCGCGGACGTTGCCGCCGGGGATGGTGTAGGTGTCCTTGGTGTACTCGTACTGGTAGTCGCCCAGGTGCAGGACGAGGTCCGGGTTGTCCTCGGCCAGCCTGCGGTACGAGGTGAAGTAGCCGTGCTCGTACTGGGCGCACGAGACGAACGCCATGGCCAGCGAGCTCCCGTACGAGAGCGGGTGCGGCGCGGTGCGGGCCCGTCCGACCGGCGAGACGTACTTGCCGACGCGGAAGCGGTACCAGTACTCGCGGTCGGAGCCCAGCCGGTCGACCTCGACGTGCACGCTGTGGCCCCACTCGGGCGTGGCCACGCTCACGCCGGAGCGGACGACGCGGCGGCAGTTCTCGTCGGCGTACACCTGCCACTGCACCGGGAACGGCCGCTGCGGCATGCCGCCGAACCCGTCCTCGGCCAGCGGCTCCTGGGCGAGCCTGGTCCACAGGACGAAGCCCTCGTGGTCCGGGTCGCCGGAGGCGACGCCGAGCGTGAAGGGGTCGGTACGCAGCTCGCGCGAAGCCGCCGCGACGTCGGGATCGGTGCCGGGATCGGCGAAGGCGGCGGTCGCGGGGATGGTCACGGCGGCGCCCGCCGCTAACCCTGTGACCAGAAAGTGCCGGCGGTTCAGCTTGGACACGAGACGCTCCTGTGACGATCAAGGGTGAGGGGGACGCCAGGTAGCTTTACTGAAGATCATGACTACTTGGTGAACGCCACACAACACCAAAAAGGCGACATCCTTCGCGGATGCCGCCTCTTCTGGCGATTTTCATCGTCACGCTGTGGTGTGCCTCCGCCTGCCGTACGTGATCATGTCACACGGGCGGGCCGGGCGAGCCGCAACGACGCGCCGCCTACCAGCCGCGCTCGGCCAGGCGGTGCGGCTGCGGGATCTCGTCGACGTTGATGCCGACCATGGCCTCGCCCAGGCCGCGCGAGACCTTGGCGATGACGTCGGGGTCGTCGTAGAAGGTGGTGGCCTTGACGATGGCCGCGGCGCGCTTGGCCGGGTCGCCCGACTTGAAGATGCCCGAGCCCACGAACACGCCCTCGGCCCCGAGCTGCATCATCATCGCGGCGTCGGCCGGGGTGGCGATGCCGCCCGCGGTGAACAGCACGACCGGCAGCTTGCCGGTCTTGGCGACCTCGACGACCAGCTCGTACGGGGCCTGCAGCTCCTTGGCCGCGACGTAGAGCTCGTCCTCGGGCAGCGAGGTGAGGCGCTTGATCTCGGCGCGGATCGTGCGCATGTGGGTGACGGCGTTGGAGACGTCGCCGGTGCCGGCCTCACCCTTGGAGCGGATCATGGCCGCGCCCTCGGTGATGCGGCGCATGGCCTCGCCCAGGTTGGTGGCCCCGCACACGAACGGCACGGTGAACTGCCACTTGTCGATGTGGTTGGCGTAGTCGGCGGGGGTCAGCACCTCCGACTCGTCCACGTAGTCGACGCCGAGCGCCTGCAGGACCCTGGCCTCGACGAAGTGGCCGATGCGGGCCTTGGCCATCACGGGGATCGACACGGCCGCGATGATGCCGTCGATCATGTCGGGGTCGCTCATCCTGGACACCCCGCCCTGGGCGCGGATGTCGGCGGGCACGCGCTCGAGGGCCATGACGGCCACCGCGCCGGCGTCCTCGGCGATCTTGGCCTGCTCGGGGGTGACGACGTCCATGATGACGCCGCCCTTGAGCATCTCGGCCATGCCACGCTTGACACGGGCGGTTCCGGTGACGGGGGTGCTTTCAGGCGTGCTGGTCGACACGGTCATCCTCACGGCTCTCACGGCTTCGGTAAGTTATCAACCCCATGGTAGGTCCTGAAGGACCCCTCCCCCGACATGCCAAGATGTCAGGATTTATCGCCATACTTGGACAGATAGGCGCTAGGGGATGACGGGTTTGCGGCTGGCGAGCGCCACCCAGACCTGGCCGGGCGCGAAGTTCATCGGGTCGCCGCTCTCCGTGGTGAACGTCGTACCGGTGTCCTCGGATTCCCGCTCCCAGTTCGCCTTGTACGCCTTGCCGTCGCGCAGCACGATCGCCTTGCCCTTGCCCGTGGTGTGCACGAGCGGCGTGTAGCTCTGGTTCTTGTCGTGGAACTCCGAGCGCTCGGTCTTGGTGTACTGGATGACCACCGTGGGCGCGCCGAGCTGGCCGCCCTCCGCCGCCATGTCCTTCTTGCCGTCCTGCCAGATCAGCCACTGCTTCTTCTCCTCCGACCAGGCGAAGGTGAAGCGCGCCGCGGGCCACTTGACGCTGTACGACTTCTTGTCCACGCCGCCCTCGGCCGGGGCGTCGCCGAAGGTGAAGCCGATGTCCTTGGCCTTGCTCGCCTTGGGGGCCTTGCCGAGGAGGTCCTTGGTGTTGGCGAAGAGGTTGTAGGGGGCGAAGCGGCCCGGCTGGCGGAAGTACGCGCCGGGGTTGCGCGTGTCGCCGACGTCGAACAGCGACGCCTTGGCCACGAACGGCAGCATCTTGGTCTGCACGCCCGAGTAGGCGAAGGCCGGCTTGCCGAACTGCGGCGTGATGTGCAGGTCGGAGATGCGGGCGCTGCGGACGGGGCCCACCTTCGCCGGCACCTTGGAGGAGAAGATCGCCATGAGCCGGGTCAGGCCGGCCTCGACCTGCTCGATGTAGACGATGTCCGCGCTCTTGAGGCCGAGCTGCGGCTTGCCCGCCGCGGTGTTCTCGATCTTCACCGCGAGCACCGGCTTCAGGCCGTCGTACGGCTTGCCCGTGAAGGGGTGGCCCTCGGGCGCCTCGGTGGGCTCCTCGCTGGGCGCGGCCGTGGCGGCCTGGGGCGCCTTACCCGGGGCGGGCGCCTCCGAGGAGGAGCAGGCCGCGACAGGCAGCAGCACCGCCGCTCCGGCCAGTGTGACCGTGATCATCCGGGGTAGCCGCACGTGAACACTCCTCGCTTCAGCCCGAAAACGGGATGAAGCTTACTGGCTTCCTCAAATGAGGTCATTCAGTTGCCATAGCCGCCGGCGGATTGTCATCGATTTCGAAGAATTGCGGATATTCGGTATGGCCCGCCAGGCGGAGGGTTCTGGCCAGCCAGCGCCGCTGCGCCGCCCGCGTGACCGCAACAGCATTGTTGTAGAAGCGGCGCGAGTAGACGACCTTGGCCACCGCCGAGTCGAGCTCGTCCAGCAGATCGCCACCACCGGGCGACTCCGCCAGCTTCTCCCTGAACCGCTCCTGGTCCACGACCGCGCGCAGGGTGCGCGACAGGTCGCTCTCGGCGTGCTCGCGCTCCTCCGGGCCCGCGCTCCTGGCCTCGTGCGCCGCGGCGGCCAGCACCAGGGAGGTCGCGGGGTCGAGCAGGCGCGAGCCGGCCAGCTCCAGCACCACCGCCCTGCGCCGCATCAGCGCGGCGTCCAGCGACTCCTGGGCCAGCTCCAGCCGGATGTGCAGGCGGTCGAGCCGGCCCGCGCGCCAGGAGATGTAGACGGCCGTGAGCACCACGACGAGGCCCACGACCAGCACGATGATGGTGGATGTCACAGATCTTCCTCCACGCGCCCCGCCCCGCTCGTGGCGACCGTCTCGTAGACGCGTACGACGTCCCGCGCCACCGTCGACCAGTCGTACTTCCGCACCGCCACCAGCGCCTCGGCGGCCAGCTTGGCCCGCCGCTCGGGCGCGTCGAGCAGCGCGCCGGCCTCGCGCGCCAGCGAGCCGGCGTCGCCGTTGGCGAACAGCGCGCCCGCCTGCCCCTCGCCCAGCACCCTGCGGAAGGCCGGGATGTCGCTGGCCAGCACCGTCGCCCCGGACGCCATGGCCTCGGCCAGCACGATGCCGAAGCTCTCCCCGCGCGTGTTGGGCGCGCAGAACACGTCGACCGAGTGGTAGGCGCGGATCTTGTCGGCCTCGCTCACCATGCCCAGCACGGTCACCCGGTCGTGGAACTCCTTCGGCACCCGCTCGTAGACGTCCTTGGCGTCGCCGGGCCCGGCCAGGAGCAGCTTCAGGCCCGGCCGCTCGGCCGCGAGGGTCCTGAACGCGTCGAGCAGGATCGGCAGGCCCTTGCGCTCCTCGTCCATCCGGCCGAGGAAGCCGATCGTGGCGCCGTCGGGACCCCAGCCGTCGAGCGGCTCGGCGTCGGTGTAGCGGGAGACGGTGACGCCGTTGGGGATCAGCACGGCGTCGCCGCCGAACTGCTCGACCAGGCTCTTGCGGGCCGCGTCGGAGACCGCGATGCGGCCCATCAGCTTCTCCAGCGCGCTGCGCAGCAACGGCTCGGCCACCGCGATGGCCCGCGAGCGCGTGAACGAGGCGTGGAACGTGGCCACGATCGGCCCCCTGGCCGCCCAGCAGGCCAGCACGCCCAGGCTCGGGATCAGCGGCTCGTGGATGTGCAGCACGTCGAACCCGCCCGTACGCACCCACCGCCGCACGCGCGCGGCCGACAGGAAGCCGAACGACATCCTGGCCACCGACCCGTTGTACGGCACCGGCACCGCCCGGCCCGCGCCCGTCACGTACGGGGGCAGCTCGTCGTCGTCGGCCGCCGGCGCGATCACCGACACCTCGTGCCCCTGCGCGATCAGCGCCTGGGCCAGGTCGTCGATGTGCTGCTTGACCCCGCCCGGCATGTCCCACGAGTAGGGGCAGACGATGCCGATCCTCATCGCGCGAGGTCTTCCAGCCAGAGCCGCTGCAACATGTGCCAGTCCTCCGGGTGCTCGGAGATGCCCTTCTCGAACACGTCGGTCAGCCCCTGCGCCACCGCCGCGACCTTCTCCTGCCGGGTGCCCTCGGCCGGGACCGGGACCTCCTCGTGGATGTGGATGCCCCAGTCGTCGCCGACGTTGTAGAGGATGGCCGGGAGCAGCGCGGCCCCCGTCTGCACGGCCAGCAGCGGCGGCCCGGCGGGAACCTTGGTGGCCGCGCCGAAGAAGCGCACCTCGACGCCGCCCTTGGTCAGGTCGCGCTCGGCGGGCAGGCACACGACGCCGCCCTTGCGCACGCGGGTGGCCAGCGTGCCGAAGTTGTGCCCGTCGCCGCCGGTCAGCGGCAGCACCTCCATGCCGAGCCCTTCGCGGAAGGCCACGTACCGGCGGAACAGCGACTCCGGCTTGAGCCGTTCGGCCACCGTCGTGAAGGGATGGCCGATGCCCACCAGCCACGCCCCCGCCTGGTCCCAGTTGCCCATGTGGGGCAGCGCCAGCACCACGCCCCGCCCGGCCGCCACGTTGGTGTGGACGTGCTCGGCCCCGATGGTGTGGCTGCGCCGCACGATCTCCTCGACGCTCATCGACGGCAGCCGGAAGATCTCGTGGAAGTAGCGGAAGTACGAGCGCATGCCGGCCCTGCTGAGCTCGCGCATCTCGCGGCTGCCCGCGTCGAGCCCGGTCACCCTGGCCAGGTTGGACTCCAGGCGGCGTACGGACTTGCCCCGCCTGCTCCAGATCCGGTCGGCCAGGAAGCGGAAGACCGCGGCCGTCGGGCGCTCGGGCAGCAGCGGCACGAGCTTCCAGCCCGCCGCGAACCCCGCGGCCACGACACGATCACCGAAGGACGCCTTGTCGCTCATCTCTCCCTCGTCTGCCGGTGGACGGCCACCACGCGCTGCCCCACGGTGAACACGCTGGCCGCGGCGAGCAGCCACATGCCCACGGGAAGAATGTACGGAACGCCGAGCCCCGCGAAACAGGCCGCGACGAGCGCGACGACCAGCCGCTCGGGCCGCTCGGCCAGCCCCACGTCGGCCGTGAGCCCGAGCCCCTCCGCCCTGGCCTTGGCGTACGACACCAGGGAGCCCGCGATCAGGCACACCAGCGTCACGGCCGCCATGAGCGTGTCGTGCTTGGAGATGAAGTAGAGGATCAGCCCGGCGAAGATGGCCGCGTCGGCCACCCTGTCGAACGTCGAGTCGAGGAACGCGCCCCAGGTGGAGCCGCCCTTCCCGCCGAGCCTCGCCACCACGCCGTCGAGCAGGTCGAAGAGCACGAAGACGGTGATCGCGAGAGCGCCCCAGGTCAGCTGACCCAGGGGGAAGAAGAGCAGGGCGGACACGACCGTGCCGAGGGTGCCGATCGCCGTGACGGCGTTCGGGCCGATCCCGCGGCCGACGAGGGCCCTGCCCAGCGGGGTGAGTATCCGGGTCATGGCCGGGCGCAGGAGTTTGAGCATCGCGGTCCGATCGTAGGCCATGGAACGCCTGACAACTTTCTTTGCCCCACCCCCCTTGTGATATCCGCCACAGGGGTATTTGGTGAACACACCGCGTCCATGCGGTTTCCAGACACCCTCCGCTGGGGCGCGGTCGTTGGAACATCCGGCGACGTGGGAGGCTGTTGTGGCAGAGAAGAACACCGGTGGCACTGCGGGAGCCGCGGGCAGGGCACCCACGGCCGACAGGGCGGATGCGATACGCAATGTCGTGCTGGTCGGCCACTCAGGAGCGGGTAAGACGACCCTCGCCGAGCAGCTGCTGGCCGCGACCGGCACCGTCCAGCGCGCCGGCCGGGTGGAGGACGGCAACACGGTCAGCGACTTCGACGAGGTGGAGGTCCGTCAGCAGCGGTCGGTCAACCTCGCCGTGGCGCCGCTGGTGCACAACGGCATCAAGATCAACCTTCTCGACACCCCCGGTTACGCCGATTTCGTGGGCGACCTGCGCGCGGGACTGCGCGCGGCGGACGCCGCGCTGTTCGTGGTCTCCGCCTCCGAGGGGATCGACGGCCTCACCCAGATGCTGTGGGAGGAGTGCGCCCAGGTCGGCATGCCGCGGGCGGTGGTGATCACCAAGATCGACCACCAGCGGGCCGACTTCGACGAGGTCCTCGTGACGTGCCAGGACGTCTTCGGCGACGGCGTCGCGCCCCTTTACCTGCCCGTCATCACCAACGGCCACGTGAACGGCCTGATCGGGCTGCTGTCGCAGAAGTTCTACAACTACGCCACGGGCACCCGCACGGAGAAGGAGCCCGGCCCGGACTACGCGGCGCAGATCGAGGAGCGCCGTGGCGAGCTGATCGAGGGGATCATCCAGGAGAGCGAAGACGAATCGCTCATGGAGCGCTATCTCGAAGGCGAGCCCATCGACACCAAGGTCCTGGTGGAGGACCTGGAGAAGGCCGTCGCGCGCGGCAGCTTCTACCCGGTGCTGTGCAGCGGGCTCGGCGTCGGCGCGCCGGAGATCCTCGAGATCATGACCCAGGGCTTCCCCTCGCCCCTCGAACACCCGCTGCCCGAGATCACCGACCTGTCGGGCAAGCCGGTCAAGAACATCGCCTGCGACCCCGACGGCCCGCTCGTGGCCGAGGTCGTCAAGACCACCAGCGACCCGTACGTGGGCCGCATCAGCCTCGTACGCGTCTTCTCGGGCACGTTGCGCCCCGACATGACCGTGCACGTGTCCGGGCACGGCCTGGCCGACCGCGGGCACGAGGACCACGACGTGGACGAGCGCATCGGCACCCTGACCTGCCCGCTGGGCAAGCAGCAGCGTCCCGCGGCCAAGGGCGTCGCGGGCGACATCATCGCGGTGGCCAAGCTGTCGCGGGCCGAGACCGGTGACACCCTGTCCGAGGTCGAGCAGCCGCTCCTGATGACCGCCTGGGCCATGCCCGACCCGCTCCTGCCGGTGGCGATCAGGGCCAAGTCGAAGGCCGACGAGGACAAGCTGTCGCAGGCCCTGGCCCGGCTGGTGGCCGAGGACCCGACCCTGCGGCTGGAGAACAACGCCGAGACCAGGCAGCTCGTCCTGTGGTGCATGGGCGAGGCGCACACCGACGTGCTGCTCGACCGCCTGGCCAAGCGCCACGGCGTCGAGGTCGAGCGGGTCGACCTGCGGGTGCCGCTGCGCGAGACGTTCGGCGGCAAGTGCCAGGCGATGGGCCGCAACGTCAAGCAGACCGGCGGCCACGGCCAGTACGCGATCTGCCACCTCGAGGTCGAGCCGCTGCCGTCGGGCGGCGGGTTCGAGTTCGTGGACAAGATCGTGGGCGGCGTCGTGCCGCGGCAGTTCATCCCGTCGGTGGAGAAGGGCGTGCGGGCCCAGATGGAGCGGGGCGTCGTGGCCGGCTACCCGATGGTGGACGTGCGCGTCACCCTGTACGACGGCAAGGCGCACTCGGTCGACTCCTCCGACATGGCCTTCCAGATCGCCGGCCAGCTCGCGCTGAAGGAGGCGGCGGCGAAGGTGCCGACGCTGCTGCTGGAGCCGGTGGACGAGCTGTCGGTGCTCGTCGCCGACGACTACGTGGGGTCGGTGATGTCCGACCTGTCGTCGCGGCGCGGGCGGGTGCTCGGCACGGAGCCCGTCGGCACGGGTCGTACGCTGGTCAAGGCCGAGGTGCCCGAGCTGGAGATCACCCGGTACGCCATCGACCTGAGATCCATGTCGCACGGCACCGGGACGTTCCAGCGGGCCTTCCTGCGCTACGAGCCCCTTCCGCCGAACCTCGCGAGCAAAGTGGCCGTCACCGCGGACTGAGGCTGGACAGAGCCGGGAGGGCTTTGCTCCCTCCCGGCCCAGCCGTTTACTTTTGTCACAGAAGCATCACGAGTCGATTTCTTTTTTTCGTACCGAGCATGCCGGAGCAACTGCCACACTGGGTGGCATTATGCGAACTGGACGCCCACTCCTAGCCGCTGCTGCTCTCGCGGTCGTCACCACCTCCGCCGCCTACGTGTTCGGCCCCGGGGCCGGGGAGAGCCCAGCAGCGACCAAGAAGAAGACGGCCGTCGCCGCCGCACCCGACGCATCCGCCGCGGCCTGCAAGGCCGACGCCCGCTATCCCAAGCGCGAGCTGCGCGGGGTGTGGATCGCCACCACCCAGAACATCGACTGGCCCTCCAAGACCGGGCTCTCGCCCGACCGGCAGCGGGCCGAGTACGTCAAGATCCTCGACGGCGCCGCCAAGCGCAACCTCAACGCGGTCTTCGTCCAGGTCCGGCCCGCCTCCGACGCGCTGTACAAGTCGTCGCTGGAGCCCTGGACCCAATATCTGACGGGCACGGCCGGCAAGGACCCCGGCTGGGATCCGCTGCCGTTCCTCATCGACGAGGCGCACAAGCGCGGCATGGAGTTCCACGCCTGGTTCAACCCGTACCGCGCCTCCTACGGCGACAGCACCGCCAAGCTGCCCGCCGGCCATCCGGCGCGCAAGCACCCCGACTGGACGATCAAGTACGGCGGCCGCCTCTACTACAACCCGGGCCTGCCCGCCGTCCGCGACCACGTGACCAAGGTCATCACGGACGTGGTGTCCCGGTACGACATCGACGGGGTGCACTTCGACGACTACTTCTACCCGTATCCGGCGGCGGGGCAGAAGTTCGACGACGCGGCGGCGTTCGCGAAGTACGGCGACGGCAAGAAGCTCGCCGCCTGGCGGCGCGACAACGTCAACACGCTCGTCGCCCAGGTGGACAAGGCCGTCCACGACGCCAAGGGGTACGTCAAGTTCGGGATCAGCCCCTTCGGCATCTGGCGCAACAAGTCGAACGACCCGACCGGCTCGGACACTTCGGGCATGTCCGCGTACGACTCGATTTATGCGGACGCGCGCGCCTGGATCAAGTCGGGCACCGTCGACTACGTGCTCCCGCAGCTCTACTGGCCGCGCGGCCACAAGCTGGCCGACTACGACACGCTGGCGGCCTGGTGGTCCGACGAGGTCAAGGGCACGGACGTGCAGCTGTACATCGGCCAGGGGCTCTACCGGGTGGGCGCCAAGGACGACCGGGCCTGGACGAAGCCCGGCGAGCTGGCCGCCGAGGTGGGCGTCAACCGTGACCACAAGCAGGTCAAGGGCGAGGTCTACTTCAGCGCCAAGAACTTCCTGGACAACCCTCTCGGGTCCGTGGACCGCGTCGCCAAGAACCACTACTCCCGCCCCGCCCTGCTGCCCTTGATCAAGGAACGCGGCGGCTCCGCCCCTCCCGCCCCCGCCGGGCTCAAGGCCAACGGCACCCAGCTGTCCTGGAAGCCGTCCCAGGGGGCGCGGACGTACGCGGTGTACCAGGTGCCGAAGTCCGGCAAGGACTGCCACGGCACGGACGCCCGCAACCTGGTCGCCGTCGTGACGAGCCCGTCGTTCACGGCCGCGCCGGACGGGACCTACGCGGTCACGGCCGTGGACCGGCTCGGCCACGAAAGCAAGACCACCAAGGTCAAGACCCCGGCCCCCTGACACCGCCACCCACGCGGAAAGCGCGCCGCCCTGGGCCCGCACCACACCGGGCCCGCGCCGCCCTGGGCCCGCACCACACCGGGCCCGCGCCGCCCTGGGCCCGCACCACGCGGAGAGCACACCACATCGGCCCCGCACCACGCCGGAACCCGCACTGAACCGGGAGGCGAACATGGCCGACCCGCCCAGCTCCTCCGTGACGATCTGCTCGATCTCCTCGGCATCGAACGCGGC
>NZ_JBSGFQ010000091.1:0-53430 GCF_053603495.1 Nonomuraea sp. NPDC004186
GGCGCCGCCAGCGTGGACACCGGCGGGACGTCCACCTGGTTGTCCGGGTTGCCCATCTCCCCCTCGTCCTCCTTCGACGAGGACGACGGCGTCGGAGTCGGCGTCGGAGCGGCCCATGCCGTCGCGATCGGGCCCGTCGTGAGGCTGAAGAGCAGGGCGAGCCCGGCCGTAAGCACCCCTCTGGTTCTCATGCGGATACCTTTCTGCGGGCAGCGAGGGGCGATGCCCGCCGGAGCCGCGAATCTTGTCCGTTAGATCTTCCGAAGCGCTCTTGCTGGGGATCAAGATTGCGAGTCCGGCATACAAAGAACATCCAAAATCGGTATAAAGGCCCTTCCAGCTTGAACGCTTCACCAACGGACGCCCTCGCACGGCGCCCAGCTCAGGAGAACGCGCGGTCATGGTGGTTGAACAGCCCGTATTCAGTGTTCTTGGGCCGTTGCAGGTCCGGGTCCCGGAAGGACCCCTACGCATCGCGGGCAGGAAGCCCAGGCTCCTGCTCGCCTCGCTGTTGCTGGAGGCCAACGAGGTGGTCAGCTCGGAGGCGCTCGTCGAGGTGCTGTGGCCCCGGACGCAGCCGTCGTCGGCCGTGGCCAACCTGCGCACGTACGTGAGCACGCTGCGCTCGGCCGGCGTCCAGATCGAGGCCCGGCCCTCCGGTTACGTGATGCAGCTCGACACGGGACGGCTGGACGCCCTGGAGTTCGAGGACCTGGTGGCCAGGGCGCGGGCGGCGGGGCGTACCGAGGAGGCGGCGGAGCACTTACGCCGGGCGCTGGCGTTGTGGCGCGGCACCCCGCTCGGCGACCTGCCCGCCAGCGCGCTGTGGGACGGGCGGCTGCGCGCGCTCACCCAGGCCCGGCTGGCCGCCGTCGAGGAGCTGGTGGCGCTGAAGCTGGCCCGAGGCGAGCATGCCGCCGCGATCGACGACCTGCGCGACATGATCGGCGAGCACCCCTACCGCGAGGACCTGTGGCAGCAGCTGATCCTCGCCCTGCACCACAGCGGCCGGCGGGCCGAGGCCCTGAACGCCTACGCCACGATCAGACGGCAGCTCGTGGACGAGCTGGGCATCGAGCCGGGGCAGGACTTACGTGACGTGCACGCGTCCGTGCTGGCGGGCGACGCCCCGCCCGCGCCCGTCGCGGCGGCGCCCCACCAGCTCCCCGCGGACGTGCCGGACTTCACCGGCAGGGCGCAGGACGTCGCGGCCGTGACGCGCGCCCTGTCCCCCGAGGCCCACCGGCCGGACGGGCCGCCCGCGATCGCCGTGGTGACCGGACCGCCGGGGGTGGGCAAGTCCGCGCTGGCCGTGCACTGCGCCCACGCGTTACGGGCGGGCTACCCCGCCGGCCAGCTCTACCTGTGCCTGGGCGGCACCGACTCCGAACCCGCCGACCCGCTCGCCCTCCTGGCCGAGGCGCTGCGCGCGCTGGGCGTCGCGGAGCCGGCCCTGCCGCCGACCGTGCGCGAGCGGGCCTCGCTCTACCGCTCCCTGCTGTCCGAGCGCCCGATGCTGGTCCTCCTCGACGACGCCGCCGACACCGCCCAGGTACGCGCCCTGCTCCCCGGCAGCGGCAGCGCGGTGCTCGTCACGAGCCGCCGGCGGATCGCCGAGCTGCCCGGCGCGCTCCAGCTCGAACTCGACGTGCTGCCGCCCGCGGAGGCCGAGGAGCTCCTGGGCCGGATCGTCGGCCCCGAACGGGTGGCCGAGGAGCGCGAGGCCGCCCGGGCGATCGTGCGCTCCTGCGGCCACTTACCGCTGGCCGTCCGCGTGGCCGGGGCCCGGCTGTCCGGACGGCCCGGCTGGTCGCTGGGCGTGCTGCGGCAGCGGCTGGAGGACGAGGCCGGCCGCCTCGACGAGTTACGCGCCGGCGACCTGGAGGTACGCGGCTCGTTCGAGCTCAGCTACCGGCGGCTGTCCGACGACGCCGCCCTGGCCTTCCGCGCGATCGGCCTGCTCGGCGAGCAGTCCGTACCCGGCTGGGTGGCCGACGCCGTGCTCGACCGGCCCCGGGCCGACGCCGTCGTGGACACCCTGGTGGACGCGAACCTCCTGCGGCTGGCCGGCACCGACCACGTCGGCCAGCCCCGCTACCGGCTCCACGACCTGATCCGCTGCGCCGCCAAGGAGAAGGCGGGCGGCGACACCGAACGGCACGCGCTGGCCCGGGTGCTCGGCGGCTGGCTGACCGCCGCCGAGCACGCCTCCCTGCGGCTGCCCACCACTCTCTTCGGGCTGACGTCCGACCTTGCGCCCCGCTGGAGCCTGGAACGGGAGACCCTCGGCCGCCTGACCGCCCAGCCGCTGTCGTGGTTCGACGCCGAGCGGGAGTCCCTGGTCGAGGCCGTACAACTGGCCGCCGGCGCGGGCCTGGCCCAGTCCGCGTGGGGGCTGGCCGCCACCCTGGTCCCGTACTTCGACCTGCACTGCCTGCTGGACGAGTGGCAGCTGACGCACCGCCTCGCCCTCGACAGCGCCCGCGCGGCCGGCGACCGCCTCGGGGAGGCCGCCATGCTGCGCGGCCTGGCCCAGGTCTGCCTCTACCAGGACCGGTACGCCGAGGCCGAGGACATGTTCAGGCGGGCCCGCGCCATCTTCCACGAGCTGGGCGACACGCGGAGCGAGGCCATCTCGATCTGCGGGCTGGCGGCGGTCAGCCAGTTCTCCAACCGGCATCTCAAGGCGCTCGCGTCCTTCCGGCAGGCGCTGGCCATGTTCCTGGCCATCGGCGACCGCAGCGGCGAGGCGTACGCTCGGCAGGCGATCGGGCGCGTCTACCTGTCGCTGCGGGACCTGCAGCAGGCGTCCCGGTGGCTGGGGGACGCGCTGCGGCTGGCCGAGGAGCTCGGCGACGCCCACCGCGAGGGCTGCGTGTCGATGCAGCTCGGCCGCATGTACGACCTGTTCGCCCAGTCGGACCGGGCCATGCGCTACCAGGGGCACGCGCTGGGCATCTTCGAGGCGCTCGGCGACCGCCACTGCGGCGCGTACGCGATGCGGAACCTGGGCGGGCTCCAGGTGGCCAGGGGCGACCGTTCGGACGGCTCCGACCAGTTGGAGCGATCCCTGGTGATCTTCCAGCAACTGGGGGATCGCAGCGGGGAGGCGGACACGTACCAGACGCTCGGCGAGCTGTACCGTTCGTCCGGCCGCACCGCGCTGGCCACCCATTACCTGCACCAGGCCCGTGAGCTGCGCAGGGAGCTCAGCGAGTCGTTCGCGTGAGCTGCGGCCGGAGCCATTGTCCCGTGGGCCAGGTCTCCAGGCGCCAGGCGCTGTCCCAGAACATCCACTCGTACTCGGTGGCCCGGCAGAACGCCTCGTCCATCGCCCGGCGCGTCTCGGGGTCGGCGCTCTCGGCCAGCCGGTCGGTGATGGCCTTGGCCTGCTCCACCGAGGCGGCGAAGGCGGGGTCGGAGTAGGTGCCGATCCAGGTCCGGTACGGGTGGTCGGCCGCGCCCGCCGTACGTTCGAGCAGTGCCGCGCCGACGTCCTGGTAGACCCAGAAGCACGGCAGCACGGCGGCGGCGAGCACGGGCAACGGGGCGGCCAGGGCCGTGGCCTGGAGGTAGGAGGAGTAGGCCAGGCAGGTCGGCGAGGTGGCGACGGCCGCCGTCTCGCCGGCCGTCAGCCCGAACTCCTCCAGGTAGCCGGTGTGCAGGGCCCGCTCGACGACGAGCGCCGTGTGCGCGCTCTGCGCGAAGAACGCGGCGTCGGCCGGAGAGCCGGCGCGGGCCGAGGCGGTCGCGAGGACCTTGGCGTAGGCCACCAGGTAGCGCCCGTCCTGGACCAGGTAGAACGCGAATCGCTCGCGGTCGAGGGTGCCGTCGCCGAGCGCGGCGTTGAACGGGTGGTCGTGGATCGCCTCGAGCAGCGTGGCCGTGCGCGCCCAGATCTTCTCACAGAAGGTCACCGATGACGTCCCTTCGCTAGTGCGAACTAGATCAGGTTCGACGGGTGTGATCTCAGCCCGGCAGCCCGGGCACCCCGCGTCACGGCCAACGCTAGCAGAGGCCCGGCCCGGTCGTGTCAGGCGGGGATCAGCTCGTGCAGCGTGCCGGGGGTGTAGACCCGCGCCCCCTCCGGGAGGTCGGCCGGCGCCTCCAGCCCGATGTAGGTGGTGGGCCCGGCCGGCGTGCTCTTCGCGCGCAGCAGGTCGGCCAGGTAGCGGACGCGCAGGAAGTCGCGTTCGACGATCGAGCGCACCAGCAGGGAGGCGCTGACGCGGTTGCCCTCCACCTGGTTGAAGCCGGGGTGGCCCTTCAGGTAGAGGTGCAGCCACTTCACCAGCCAGCCGCCGTCGGCGCCGCGCAGGAAGACGAGCGGCAGGGCGATCCGGCCGGAGCCGCGCAGGTCCGACTTCATGCGCACGGTACGCGGCTCGAACGGCCTGCCTTCCTGCGCGGCGTCCCTGGTCATGTAGCCGAAGAACGCCTCGGCGGCCTCGTCGAACGCTTCCCCGTCGTAGATGTTCACCTGCGGGATGATGATCGGCTGGGTCGCGGCGGCGAGCCGGATGTCGATGAACTCGGACGCGCCTTCGGGCGCCTCGGTGAGGTCGCCGGAGTACCGGGCGAAGTCGTTGGTGTAGTTCGTCCAGGAAATGTGCGTCGGGTCGTCGTAGGAGGCGTCCAGCATGAGCGCGGACAGGTCGTAGTCGGTGCGCTGCCGTGCCTCGCGCCAGTGGACGAAGAACCTGAGCAGTTCGCCGTCCACCGCCGACACCGAGCCCCGGGGCAGCATGCCGAGCCCGGGCACGACGGCCTTGCCGGACAGCGGCAGGGCGACGTCGAGCACGTCGGGGTCGACGATCAGCTCGCCGGGGTCGGGGAGGCGACGGGCGATCTCCTCGTCCAGGATGGCCAGCGCCCGCGCCAGGGCCTCCTCCTCCAGCGGCGAGCGGGAGTCGGGGGCCGCCCACGCCCTGCCGTTCCGGTTGACGAAGACGCGGCCCGCGACGGGGGCGAGCCGGTTCTGCAGATGCTCGCGCAGCGACAGCAGGACGCGGCCGGAGGCGCCCGAGGCGGCCCCTTCCGCGGCGTCCAGCACGGCCGACGTGGACAGGCCGGTCCGCAGCAGGTGGTCGAGGCGGCGCAGCAGCGCGCCAGGGGCCTGCTCCAGCAGCTTCACCGCCTCGGCGGTGCGGCCCGCCGACAGGGCGGCCTCGACCCGGCCGTCCAGGCTCGGGGCCGGACGCGTGCCCCTGGCGGTTTCGAAGACGGCCCGGGCGCGCGGGAACTGCGGGTACTCGTGGGGGTGCAGCCGTTCGCCGAGCCGCTTCCACTCCTCCCGGTGGCGCGGCACGTCGCCGAGCCTGGCCGGGGAGGCGACCGCGTCCAGGGCTCCCAGCAGGGCGCGGCGCTCGGCCCGGCGGAACGAGCGGAACCTGGTGGGCTCGGCCAGCGTGACATCGCCGCCGGAGCAGCCGCAGGCGAGCCGGAGCACGTCGGTCACGGTGTCGACCAGCAGCGGCCGGCCCTCGGCCAGCCGGACCTCGTTGACGATCGCGCGGTTCTCGCGCACGGGGACGCGCTCGGGCTCGTCGGCGCAGAACCCGGCCAGCAGGCGCAGCGCGGCCAGGTCCTCGGCGGCCAGGGGCACCTCGGAGCCCGCCAGCGAGAGGTAGAGCTCCCGCGCCTCCGACTCCAGGCTCCCGCCCAGCTCCAGCACGGTCACCCGGTCCCCGGCCAGCGGGATCAGCTCGGCGTGCGCGGCCAGCAGGTCGGCGTAGGTGTGCTGGTAACGGCCGTAGCCGGGCAGGGAGAGCAGGTTGAGCGCCGAGGTCTCGACGCGGGCGGCGGCGACCGGGTCGAGCAGGGCCTCGCGCAGCAGCCCGGCCCAGAACTCCAGGGTGTCGGGCACGTTCCTGGGGAAGTCGAGGAAGTACGCGTTGTGCCGGACGTGGTCACCCACGAGCGTGCGGACGGCGGCCAGAATGCGGACGCCGAGGTCGACCACGGTCTCGCCGCGCAGCCCGGACAGTCGCTCGAGCAGCGCGGCCGAGCAGGTGAAGCCGACGCTGAGCAGCGCCGCGTCGAGCTGGCGGGCGGCGGTCTCTCCCCAGCCGGACCCGGATCCGGCGGGCGCGGCGCCGATGGGGACGCGCAGCCGCCGGGCGATGACGAGGCTTTCCAGAGTGTCCACGAACGGCACCATATAGCCGGGACACGCCCGATCGCGGACGGTTTTCCGCACCCGCGCCGAGGATGCGGCCGGTCAGCGGCAAGGGCCCACAGCGAGCTCGGCGGCCGGTCGACGGCGAGGGCCCGCCGCACGCTCAGCGGCCGGTCGACGGCGAGGGCCCGCCGCACGCTCAGCGGCCGGTCAGAGGTGAGGGGCCGCTTCGCGCGTACCGCCCGGGCGCAGCACGCCCGCCAGCGCCAGCGCGACCAGGACCCCGGCACCGCCCGCCACCGCGATCGCGGGCCCGGGGGCGATCACCTCTCCGAGCGCCCCGACCAGCGCCGCCCCGGCCGCCTGCCCCGTCATCAGCCCGGACGACTGCAGCCCGAACGCCTGCCCCCGCACCTCCTCGGGCACCGACTCGACGAACCGCCGCTGCAACCCCAGCTGGTACGACAGCCCCGCGGTCGCCACCGCGGCCAGCACGGCGGCCCACGCCATCCCCGGCCCGAGCGCGAACCCCACCCACGGCACGCCGAGCAGCACCGCCAGCGGAAACGACAGCCGCTCCCGCAGCCCCGGCGCGGCGAACCTGCCCACCGCGAACTCCCCCACCGCCATCCCGACGGCCGCCGCCGCGAGCACCACCCCGGCCTGCCCCTGCCCACCCAGGTAGGGCACGACCATGGCCTCGGCCCCGGCCAGGAACACGCACGGCAGCCACCCCGCCAGCAGCAGCCCGCGCACCCGCCCGTCGGCCAGCAGCCGCCGGTTGACCCGCAGCGTCTGGCGCACCGTGCCCGCTCCCACCGTGCCCGCTCCCACCGTGCCCGCTCCCACCGTGCCTCGGGCGGGCCGGTACGGCAGTCCGGCCCGCAGCACCACGGCGGCCACCGCGGCCAGGCCCGCGGTCGTGGCCAGCGCCCCCGAGGGCCCGGCGATGGCCAGGAACGCGCCCCCGGCCGCCAGCCCGGCGATCTGCGCGCTCGCGGAGGCCACGTTCAGGACCGACCGACCGAGCACGAACGCGTCGCCGGGCAGCACGTCGGGCAGCATCGCCGCCCGCGCGGCGAAGAAGACCGGCGTGAACAGCCCAGTGACCAGCACCAGCGCCAGCATCGCCCAGACCGGCAGCTCCGCGAAGGCCAGCAGCAGACACGTCACCGCCCTGACCACCTCGCCGGTCACCATCAGCGCCCGCGGCGGCAACCGGTCGGCCAGCGAGAGCAGCAACAGCCCGCCCACGATGAACGGCAGCCAGCCGGCCATGTACGCGGCGGCCGACAGGCCGGCCGAGCCGGTCCGCGCATAGACCAGCACGGACAGGGCCAGCATCTTGATCGAGTCCCCGCCGACCAGCAGCGCGAAGCTGCCGAACAGGACCCGGAACTCCTTGACGGCGAACACCTCGCCGAACGTCGCCCCATTCACGTCCACGATGGTGCGGACCGGACCGGCGAGCCGGCGACTCTTTCGGATATAACCGAAAGGTGCCCGTAAGAATCGAGGTCACCCCGCAGGACCTGGTGGCCACCAGGTTCGCGATCTCGCCGCTGATCGAGACCATGCACGCGCAGTGGGTGCTGGCGGGCCGGCTGGAGGCGGGCGTGCACGGCCGGTGGGCCGCTCGGTGGCGGGGCACGTACCGCGAGCTCGAACGCGCGCACCCCGTGCTGCGGGCCGCGGACGCGATCAGCGGCAACCGGCGCGGCACGAACGTCGCCTTCATCGCCCCGCCGCCGACGGCGGTGGACGTGCCGTTCGAGGCGGAGCTGGCCGCCATGCGCAGGACGCCTATGGAGCAGGCGCACGCGGAGATCGCCCGGGCGCTCGCCGGGCGGCCGGCGGCGGGCGGGGTGAGGGAGCTGCTGGCGGGAGCGCGGGTGGTGGAGCGGTTCGCCGACGCGTACGAGGCGCTCTGGACGGAGATCGTCTCCCACGACTGGCCGCGCTTCCGCGCGATCCTGCAGCGCGACGTCGCCCATCGGGCGGGACGGCTGGCGGCCTACGGCTGGGCGGCGGCGCTGGAGGACCTCAGCCCGCAGGTCCACTGGCGACCCCGGGGGCAGATCGAGGTCGAGCTGACCAGCCTCCACGGGCTGCGCCGGCTCGGCGGCAAGGGGCTGCTCTTCCTGCCGTCGGCGTTCACGACCGGCGTCGGCGCCTATCTGGAGGACGCCTGGCCGTACGCGATGATCTACCCCGCGAGGGGCACCGCGGCCGTGCCCGCCGCGGCCGACGCCGACCTGTCGGCCCTGATCGGCCGCAGCCGCGCCCGCATCCTCGCCGAGCTGGCCGAGCCCGCCACCACCACCCAGCTCGCGGCCCTGCTCGGGCAGAGCCTGGGCACCACCGGCGGCCATCTGGCGGCGCTGCGCAGGACGGGCCTGATCGCGGGCACCCGCGTCGGCCGCGGCGTCCTGTACGCGCGCACGCCCCTCGGCGACGCCCTGGTCAACGGCTGAGCACCCCCTCGCACAAAAGAGACAAAAGCCACTAACCATCACCCTGTGCCATATCCAGGTAAATCCTACTGATACAGTCGCTTATGTCACGAGTCCAGTGCGAAGCCCCGGCTTGCTGGACGGCAACCCTCCCACCGCGGCGGGGTGCCCCGGGTGATGACACGGTCGTCGAGCCGAATGGTGCTCCTGGCGGCAAGCGCGGATGTCGAGTCGTGCTGCCCTGTGCCCTTGGCCGGCTGCTCGAAAAGGAAAGGGAAAGATGAAGGGCGGATTCACGCGCCTCGCGGGACTGGGCATGGTGGTCGCGCTGGCGGTCACGGCCTGCGGCGGCGTCGACACGGGTGGTTCCACCGGCGGCTCCACGGGCACCGGCGGCGCGGCGAAGCAGGAGCTCACGGTGACCGCGTTCGCGGGCGCGTGGGGAGAGCTGTTCAAGAAGTCGTTCGTGGAGCCGTTCGAACGCGACACCGGCGCCAAGGTGAACCTCGTCTACGGCGCGAACGCCGAATGGCTCACCAAGCTGCGCGCGGCCGGCGGCAAGAACCCGCCGTTCGACGTCATCGCGTTCACCCCGGACGCGTCGCTGCCCGCGGCCTCCGCCGGGCTGCTCCAGCCGCTGGCCACCGACGGGCTGGCGCACTTCAAGGAGCTGGACCCGGTGCTCGCCGGCAAGTCCGCGTACGACGGCAAGCAGTACGGAGTGCCGCTGACCACCGGCTCCACCGGTCTCCTCTACCGCACCGACAAGATCAAGACGCCGCCCGCGGACTGGGCGGACATCTTCGACAAGCAGTACTGCGGCCACGTCGCCCTCCCGCCGCTCACCTACAACCCCGGCCTGGAGTTCTTCTCGGCCCTGGTCACCTCCCAGGGCGGCACGCTGTCCGATCCGGCCGCCGTGGACAAGGCGTTCGACAAGCTCGCGACGCTGAAGGGCTGCGTGTCCTCCTTCCCCGCCAACGCGGGCAACGCCGCCACCGTCATCGAGAACGGCGACGCCTGGATCATGCCCTTCTGGGACGGCCGCGCCTTCGCCATGGCCCAGGCCGGCTCCCCGATCGGCTTCACCTACCCCAAGTCCGGCCCCGTCGGCGCGCTGACCTCGTATTTCATCGCCGCGGGAACGCAGAAGAGCGACCTGGCGAACAAGTTCCTCGACCACCTGACGGCCGCGCAGAACCAGAAGCCGTTCGCCGAGGGCACCTGGTACGCCGCGGGCAACGACTCGATCTCCTACAGCGAGCCGTTCGAGCAGAAGGTGAAGCACGGTCCCGACGTCTTCAAGAAGTTCATCTGGGTGGACTACGCGGTCGCCACCCCGAAGCTGAACGAATGGCAGCAGCGGTGGAACCAGATCTTCGGCTGACCCCGGAAGAAGGCGGCGGGCACGTCGAGATCGAGGGGCTCGCCGCCGGGTACGACGGCGCGCGCGTGCTCGACCTGGACCGGCTGTCGATCCGCAAGGGCGAGTTCCTGTCGATCCTCGGGCCCAGCGGCTGCGGCAAGACGACGCTGCTCAACTGCGTCGCCGGGTTCGTCCAGCCCACGGCCGGGCGGATCGTGATCGACGGCTCCGACGTGACCCGGCGGCCCCCGTACCGGCGGGGTCTGGGCATGGTGTTCCAGAACTACGCGCTCTTCCCGCACATGACCGTGGCCGCCAACGTGGCGTACGGGCTGCGCGTGCGCAGGCTCGACCGGCGGGAGCGGGACGAGCGGGTGCGGGAGGCGCTGAGCCTGGTCGGCCTGGAGGGGTACGCCGGGCGGCGGCCCCGCCAGCTGTCCGGCGGGCAGCAGCAGCGGGTCGCCCTCGCCCGAGCCCTGGCCATCCGGCCCGCCGTGCTGCTGCTGGACGAGCCGCTGTCCAACCTGGACGCCAAGCTGCGCAGGGAGATGCGGGTGGAACTGCGCGCCATCCAGCGGCGCATCGGCACCACCATGGTCTTCGTCACGCACGACCAGGAGGAGGCGCTCGCGCTGTCGGACCGGGTGGCCGTCATGAACGGCGGCCGGGTCGAGCAGCTCGGCACCCCCGACGAGGTCTACCGGCGGCCGGCGACCCGGTTCGTCGCGCAGTTCATCGGCGCGGCCAACGTCCTGGAGGGCACGGTGACCGGCTCGGGCGCGCTCGACTCCGGCGGGATCGTCGTCGAGTGCGGCCCGCTGTCGCTGCGGCCGGGCGGGCGCGCCGTCGTCGCCGTCCGCCCCGAACGCATCCGCCTGACCACACCGGGCCCAGAGGCCGGCCCAGAGGCCGGCGGCGTGGCCGGGACGGTGGGGTATCGGGCCTTCGCCGGGGACGCCTGGCATGTGGAGGTGCGGCTGGCCGACGGACGCATCCTGAGCGTGCAGGTCGCCGACACCGGCGCGGGCGCCGAGGACCCGCCCGGCGCGGGCACGTCCGTGCTCGCGCACTGGGATCCGGCCGACGTCATCCTCCTGGAAACGGAGGCGCCGTGACACGCCGCTGGGCGGGCCTGCCGTACATCCTGCCGCTCGTGGCGTTCCTGACCGCCCTGTTCCTGGTCCCCCTCGTAGGGCTGCTGCGGCTCAGCTTCAGCCCTGTCGACGCCTTCAACGCAGCGCTGCCCGGATTCACCTTCGGGCAGTACGCCCGGGTGTTCACCGAGCCGTACTTCTACGGCTCCCTGCTGCGGACCCTGGCCACCGCGCTCCTGGTGGCGGTGCTGTGCGTGGCGCTGGCGTACCCGGCCGCGTATTTCCTGGCCCGCCGGCGGCCCGGCGTCGTGCGGACCCTGCTGTTCGTCATCGTGATCTCGCCGCTGCTGACCAGCGTGGTCGTACGCACCTACGGATGGGTCGTGCTGCTGTCCGGCAACGGGCTCGTCAACCGGGCGCTCGTCGCCTCCGGGCTGCGTGACCAGCCCGCCCAGCTGCTCACCAGCTACCCGGCCGTCGTGGTCGCGGTGACGCACGTGCTGCTGCCGTTCGCGATCATCCCGCTCACGACGGCGCTC
Organism: Nonomuraea sp. NPDC004186; assembly: GCF_053603495.1. Classification (NCBI taxonomy): domain Bacteria; kingdom Bacillati; phylum Actinomycetota; class Actinomycetes; order Streptosporangiales; family Streptosporangiaceae; genus Nonomuraea; species Nonomuraea sp. NPDC004186. The sequence continues at coordinate 11,571 of NZ_JBSGFQ010000091.1, forward strand.
GGCGGGCTGGACCGCAACCTGCACCGGGCCTCGCAGACGCTCGGAGCCGGGCCGGTCAGGACGTTCCTGCGGGTCACGGTCCCGCTCAGCCTGCCCGGCGCGGTCACCGGCGCCCTCATCGTCTTCGCGCTGGCCATGGGCATCTACATCACGCCGCTGCTGGTCGGCGGGGTGACCCAGCCGCTGACCGGCATCCGGGTCTACGACCAGGTGACGACGGTGTTCGACTACCCGGTGGCAGCGGCGCTGAGCTTCGCGCTGCTCGCGCTGACCGTCGTGTCCACGGGGCTGCTGGCGGGCGTGTTCCGGATCTGGGAGAGGCGCCTTCATGGGTGAGCGGGGCTACGACAGGATCGTGCGGCTGGTGGCCGCGGCCCTGGCGGCGCTGGTGTTCCTGTTCCTGATCGCGCCGCTGGTCGTGCTGGTGACGAGCTCGTTCAACCGGGCGGGCTCGATGGCGTTCCCGCCGTCGGGGCTGTCGCTGCGCTGGTACGCCGAGGTGCTCGGCTCGCCCGACTGGCAGGTCTCGTTCCGGCTGAGCGGCCTGCTGGTGCTCCTGGTGGTGCCGACGACCGTGGTCATCGGGACGCTGGCGGCGTACGGGCTGACGCAGGGGTCGTTCCCCGGGCGGCGGCTGCTGCAGGGGTTCGCGCTGTCGCCGCTGATGGTCCCGGAGATCATCGTCGCGCTCGGCCTGCTCTACTACTTCCACGGCGTCGGCCTCGTCAACTCGGTGACCGGGCTGTGGCTGGCGCACTCGCTGGTGGCGCTGCCGTTCGTGGTGCGGGCGGTCATGGTGAGCGCCGCGCAGCTCGACCCGGCGCTGGAGCGGGCCGCCCTGAGCCTGGGCGCCGGGCGGGTCCGGGTGTTCCTCACGGTGACGCTGCCGCTGCTGCGGCCCGGCATCCTCGCGGGCGCGATCCTCGCCGCGGTCACCTCGCTCGGCGAGGTCGCCGTCACGGCCCTGGTGGCGGGCGCGAACACCACGACGGTGCCGCTGCGCATCTTCTCGGCCGTGCAGTACCAGCTCGACCCGTCGATGGCCGCGGTGTCCACGCTGCTCATGGCGGCGAGCGTGGTGGTGATGGTGGTCGCGGACCGATTCGCTCGCATTTCGGAGGCCCTGTGACAAGCCCTGTGACAAGCACGGTGACAAGCACGGTGACAAGCACGGGTACGGCGACCGCGACCGGCGCGCGGATCGGCATCGACGTCGGGGGAACGTTCACCGACCTCGTGGCCTCCGTGCCGGACCGCGGCCTCGTGGTGCACCACAAGGAGCCGAGCACGCCCGCCGACCCGTCCCTGGCGGTCGCGGACGGGCTGGCGGCCCTCCTCGCCCGCGCGGACCTGCGGCCGGAGGAGGTCGCGGGCCTCGTCCACGGCACCACGATCGGCCTGAACGCCGTCATCCAGCGGCGCGGCGCGCGCATCGCCCTGGTCGTGACCGAGGGCTACCGCGACATCCTGGAGATCGGCCGCAGCCGCATGCCGTCCTCCTTCGACCTGTACGCGGGCAAGGAGGAGCCCCTCGTCCCCCGCAACCTCATCGTCGAGATCTCCGCCCGGCTGGGCCCGCGTGGCGAACCCGTGGCCGAGCCGGACGCCGCCGAGCTGGACCGCGTCGCCGCGCGGCTGCGGGCCACCGGGGCCGACGCGGCGGCGGTCGTGATCCTGCACGGTTACACCGACCCGGCCTTCGAGGAGGGCGTCGCGGCGGGCCTGCGCGAGCGGCTGCCCGCGTTGCCGGTGACGGCCTCGGCGACCGTGTGGCCGGAGGTACGCGAGTACGAGCGTGCCCTGGTGGCCTGCATGAACGCCTACATCCAGCCGCTCATGCGCGACTACTTCGCCCGCCTGGAGAGCCGGGTGCGCGGGCTCGGGGTGTCGGCGCCGATCTTCATCAGCGCGTCCAACGGCGGCTCGATGAGCCTGCGCTCGGCCGCGGAGCGGCCCGTCGAGACCGTGCTGTCGGGCCCGGCCGCCGGGGTGGCGGCGGCCGCCCGGCTGGGGGCGGGGGCCATCGTCACGTTCGACATGGGCGGTACCAGCAGCGACATCGCCGTGTCCGTGGACGGGTCGCCCGAGCTGGCCACCCACACCACGGTGGGCGGGCTGCCCCTGATCGTGCCGGTCGTGGCCGTGCACGCGATCGGGGCCGGGGGCGGGTCGGTCATCTGGGTGGACGGGCCGGGCGTGCTCAAGGTCGGGCCGGGCAGCGCGGGCGCCGACCCCGGGCCGGCGGCGTACGGCCGGGGCGGCGACCGGCCGACGGTGACGGACTGCTACCTGGCGACCGGGCTGATCGACCCGCGCACGTTCCTCGGCGGCCGGATGCCCCTCGACGCCGGCGCCTCGCTCAAGGCCCTGTCGGGCATCGCCGCCCACCTCGCCTCCGGAGGCGAGCGCGCCGGTGACGACCTGGCCGCGTACCGGGTGGCGGCGTCGGCGTTGCGGGTGGCGACGGCGGGGATGGCGACCGAGCTGCAGAAGATCATGGCGCAGCGCGGGCTCGACCCGCGGCGGTTCGCGCTCGTGCCGTTCGGCGGCGCGGGCCCGACGCACGCGGCCATGCTCGCCGAGGAGGTCGGGATCGCGCACATCGTGGTCCCGCCGACCGCCGCCACGTTCTGCGCCCTGGGCGCGGCGGGCGCCGACCTGCGCCGCGACTTCGCCCGCAGCCTGCGCCGCCCCCTGGACGCCGCGAGCGCCACCCGCCTGGCGGGCGTGCTCGCCGAGCTGTCCGCCCAGGCCCGGGAGTGGCTGGCCGAGCAGGACGGCGAGGCCCGGCTGCGGGGGCGGCTGTCGTTCGCGGCCGACCTGCGCTACTCCGGCCAGGCGTACGAGCTCCGCGTCGCCCTCGACCCGGACCGCCTGGACGTCGAGGCGGTCTCCGAGGCGTTCCACGCCGAGCACGAGCGCCTGTACGGCTTCCGCGACCAGAGCGCGACCATCGAGCTCGGCACCGCCAGGCTCGGCGTGGTCGGTCCGGCGGCCGAGCTGCCGCCCGCCGCCGTCTCCCCGGGCAGAGGCGCGCCCCGCCCCACGGCCCGCAGGCGGGTCCTGCTGGCCGGCGCCTGGCACGACGCCCACGTCCACCTGCGCGACTCCCTCGGCGTGGGGGACGCGTTCGACGGCCCGGCGATCGTCGAGCAGGACGACACCACCGTCGTCGTGCCGCCCGGCTGGTCGGCTGACGTGGACGAGGCCGGCAACCTGCACCTGCGCCGGGCGGACGGCGCCCACAACCCCCGTCGGAAGGCCTGAACGTGCGGCTCGACCCCGTCACCATGGAGATCGTCGGCAACCGGCTCAGCGCCATGACCGAGGAGATGTGCCTCACCCTGCAGCGCACCAGCCGCTCCCTGTACGTCAAGGAGACCGCCGACTTCTGCTGCGCCTTCGCGGGCCTGGACGGCGGCTTCGTCGCCTACCCGCGCGGCATCGGCGTCTCCGGCTTCGTCGGCCTGAACGTGCTGACCGCCGTCGAGGCCGCCGGCCCGCTGCAGCCCGGCGATGTGATCATCACCAACGACCCGTACCGCTCCGGTGGCCTGGCCACCCACCTGACGGACATCCAGCTCATCGAGCCGTATTTCCACGAGGGCGAGCTGGTCGGCTACGGCTGGGCGTTCATCCACTGCTCCGACATCGGCGGCCGGGTGCCGAGCAGCCTGTCGCCGGTCAACGACGAGATCTTCCAGGAGGGCCTGCAGATCCCGCCGGTCAAGCTGGTGCGCGCCGGGGAGCCGAGCCGCGACGTGGAGGCGCTGATCTCGGCCAACAGCCGCACCCCCGAGGCGAACCTCGGCGACATCAGGGCCATGCGCGCGGCGCTGCGCACCGGCCGGGAGCGGCTGGCCGGGGTCGTCGCCCAGCACGGCCTGGCCACCGTGCTCGACGCGCAGCGCGACCTGGTCGAGTACACCGCGGGCAAGGCACGCGCCGCCCTGGCCGCGCTCGGCGACGGCACCCACCGCTTCGTGGACTACCTCGACGACGACGCCGTCTCCAGCCTGCCGGTCCGCCTGTCGGTCACCGCGACGCTGCGCGCGGGCGACCTGCACCTCGACTTCACCGGTACGGATCCGCAGGTCGCCGCGGCGTTCAACATCGCGACCCTGGGCCGGCCGCACGCCTGGATCACCACCAGGGTGCTCGCGCTCATCTGCACCCTCGACCCCGGCATCGCGCTCAACGCTGGGCTCATCGCGCCGATCACCGTCACCACACCCGAGGGCTCGCTGGTCAACCCCGTGCACCCGGCCGCCGTGGGCGTGCGGCACGCCTCGGCCAACCGCGTCAACGACGCCGTCGGCGGCGCGCTCGGGCTGGCCGCCCCGCACGTGCTGCCGGCCGCCTCCAGCGGGCTGGTGGTGCCCGTGGTCGTCGCCGAGCAGCGCGCCGCCGGGCAGAACGTGCAGGTCCTGGAGCCGATGGTGGGCGGTACGGGGGCCCGCGACGGCGCCGACGGGGTGGACGGCCGCGACAGCGGCATCTCCAACCTGTCCAACAACCCGGTCGAGACCGTCGAGACGGAGATCGGGGTCGAGATCCTCAGGTACGGGCTGCGTACCGACTCGGGAGGCGCCGGGCGCTGGCGCGGCGGGTGCGGGCTGGAGCTGACGTTCCGGGTGCGCGGGGAGGGTTCGAAGCTGCTGGCCCGGGGGCTGGAGCGGATGTGCTTCCGCCCGTGGGGCGTGGGCGGCGGCGGTCCGGGCGCGGCCACCGAGCTGATCGTCAATCCGGGCACACCCCGGGAGCGCAGGCACTTCAAGATCGACGTGCTGCCGCTGGAGCCCGGTGACGTCGTCACGCTGCTGACCTCGGGCGCGGGCGGCTACGGCGACCCGTACACCAGGGATCCGGAGGCGGTGCTGCGGGACGTGGAGCGGGGCGTGGTCTCCCGGGAGGCGGCGGCGCGCGCGTACGGCGTGCTGCTGGCGGAGGCGGACGGCGGCCTGGCCGTGGACGGCCCCGCCACGGCGGACGCCCGCCGCGAGCACCACCCGGACCGGGGCGCCCACGACGGCGGGGCGGAGCGGCGGGCGTGGGAGTCGGTGTTCGACACCGCCACCGTCGACCGCCTGGTGGCCGCCCTGTTCCGGCTCCCCCGCCCGGCCCGCACCCCGCGCAGGACGGCCCTCTACACCGCGGTCCTGGCCGGGCTGCCGGCCGGCTTCCCCAGGACAGCCCCCACCCCCGAGCAGCGCGACGCGGCCCGCCGTACCCTCGTCCAAGAGATCACCGAACTGGAACGGATGTCGGCATGAGCGATCAGGACGCCATCGACGCGATCATGGCCGGGCTCGCGGGCCCGGCGCTCGGCGAGCTCGCCGAGCTGTATCAGGACCTGCACCGGCACCCCGAGCCCGCCTTCGAGGAGAAGCGCACGGCGGGCATCGCCGCCGGGCGGCTGCGGGCGGCCGGGTTCGAGGTCGTCACGGGCCTCGGCGGCACGGGCGTGGCGGGCGTGCTGCGCAACGGCGAGGGCCCCACGGTGGCATTACGGGCCGACATGGACGCGCTGCCGGTGCTGGAGGCCACGGGCCTGCCGTACGCGAGCACCGCCACCACGCCCGACGGGGTGCCGCTCATGCACGCCTGCGGCCACGACATGCACGTGACGTGCCTGAGCGGCGCGGCGCAGCTGCTGGCGGCCGGCCGGGACCGGTGGCGGGGCACGCTCGTGGCGCTGTTCCAGCCGGCGGAGGAGATCGCGGCCGGGGCGCGGGCCATGCTCGACGACGGGCTGTTCGACCGGATCGGCACGCCCGACGTCGTGCTCGGCCAGCACGTCTTCCCCAACCCGGCCGGGACTCTGCTCATCAGCCCCGGCGAGATCCTGGCCGCCGCCGACAGCATGGAGATCCGGCTGTACGGCCGGGGCGGGCACGGCTCGCAGCCGGAGCGGACCGTCGACCCGGTCGTCCTGGCCGCCTCGACCGTCATGCGCCTGCAGACGGTCGTCTCGCGCGAGGTCTCCCCCTTCGAGCGGGCGGTGCTGACGGTGGCCCAGATCCACGCGGGCCACAAGGAGAACATCATCCCCGACGAGGCGTCCATCACGATCAACCTGCGCTCGTTCTCCCCCGAGGTGCGCCGCACCTTGCTGGCGGCCGTGGAGCGCGTGGTCAACGCCGAGGCGGCCGCCTCCGGCGCGCCCCGCCCGCCGGAGATCCGCACGCTCAACGCCTTCCCGCTGACCGTCAACGACGGCGACGCCACGGCCCGGGTGCGCGAGGCGTTCGCCGGCCGGTTCGGCTCCGAGCGGGTGCCGGCCATGGCGCCGCTGATGGGCAGCGAGGACTTCGGCCTGTTCGGCGCCGAGGCGGGCGCGCCGTCGGTCTTCTGGGGCCTCGGCGGCGCCGACCCCGGCCTGTACGCCCGCGCCGAACGGGAGGGCCGGCTGCGCGAGGACGTTCCGAGCAACCACTCGCCCTTCTTCGCGCCCCAGATCCTCCCCACGCTGCCCACGGGTGTCGAGGCCCTGGTCACCGCCGCCCTGGCCTGGCTCCCGGCGTAACGGACCGAGCCCCGGCACGCCGCCGTGCCGGGGCTCCTCACGCGCTGAAAGTTTCAGGCGCTGAGCTGGGCGGACGCCGCCGGGCGAGCGCCTGGCTGGTGCCCGCGTCCGGCCCGATCTACGGTGGCGGTGCCTATCCGGCGCCGGCCGTCCGACGGGTGCCGGAGTGGCGCTCCTGGCGCGACCCCCACGCGAAAGGGACCCCCGATGGCACCTCGGCACCTCCTCCCGGCGCTGGCGCTCGCCGCCGCGGTCACCCTGGCCTCCCCTCCGGCGCACGCGGACACGTTCCGCACCGCGAGCTCGTCCGGCTGGGGACCCAGCTGGTCGGCCGGTCAGGCGAACGCCGAGGCCAACGCCCGCGCGGAGCTGAACCGGCAGGCCGCCCAGGCGGGCGAGGTCTGCCCGAGCGTGTCGGTCACCTCCACCCACGTCTACACCGCGCCCGACGGCTCGGCCTACGTCTTCAACGCGACCGCGTCGGGCACCTGCGTCCCGCAGCCTCCCGGACCGTCGTACCCGGTGGCGCGCTCGGAGACCCGCCAGGGCAGCGGCGCCACCTCCGGCGCCGCCGTCCAGAACGGCGCCCAAGCCGCCCGGGCGGCGGTGCTCGCGGCCGGCGTCAACTGCGTGAACTGGACGACCACGTCGGCGCTCGTGTGGGCCGCGCCCGGCAGCGTCTGGTACATCTACGACGTCACCGTCTCCGCGAACTGCACCGACTGACGCCATGTCCCGTCTCCTGACCCTGCTGGCAGGGCTCTGCCTGGCGCTCACGCTGACCCCCGTCGCCCCGGCGACGGCCGCGCCCGTGACCGTGCCGGTCGGCGCGCAGTTCACCGACACCTCGGGCAACCTGCTGCACGCCCACGGCGGCGGAGTGATCAAGGTCGGCTCGTACTACTACTGGTTCGGGGAGAACCGCAACGCCGACGGCACCTTCCGCTACGTCTCCGCCTACCGCTCGGCCGACCTGCGCACCTGGGAGTTCCGCAACCACGTGCTCACCCAGTCCAGCTCCGCCGAGCTGCAGGTCGCCAACATCGAGCGGCCCAAGGTCGTCTACAACGCCGCGACCGGCCGGTTCGTCATGTGGATGCACAAGGAGAACGGCCGCGACTACGGCGAGGCGCGGGCCGCCGTGGCCGTCTCGAACACGGTGGACGGCGCCTACACCTACCTGCGCAGCTTCCGGCCGCTCGGCCACATGTCGCGCGACATCACCACGTTCGTCGACACCGACGGCACCGGGTACATGATCTCGGCCGCGAACGAGAACTACGACCTGCACGTCTACCGGCTCAGCGCCGACTACACCGACGTGGCCGCGCTGGCGCGGATGTGGGCCGGCGACCACCGGGAGGCGCCGGCGATGTTCAAGCGCGACGGCGTGTACTTCATGCTGACCTCGGCCGCGACCGGCTGGCAGCCCAACCAGGCCCAGTACGCCACCGCCACCAGCATCACCGGCACGTGGAGCTCCTGGCGGAACACCGGCGACTCGCTCACGTTCGGCTCCCAGCCGGCCTACGTGCTGCCGGTGCAGGGCACCTCCGGCACGTCGTACCTGTACCTGGGCGACCGGTGGGCCGGCGCGTGGGGCGGGACCGTCAACGACTCCCGGTACGTGTGGCTGCCGGTGCAGTTCCCGAGCAGCACGTCCATGAGCCTGACCTACGCGCGCCAGCTCACCGTCGACACGGCCGCCGGCACGATCGCCACGACGGGCACCGGCTACGACCGGCTGGCGGTGCGCCACTCCGGCAAGTGCGCCGACGTGCGCGGCGGCTCCACCGCCAACGCGGCCGCGGTCATTCAGTACGCCTGCGGCGGCGGCACGAACCAGCAGTGGCGCATCCAGTCGATCAGCGGCGGCTACGTGCAGGTCGTGGCCCGCAACTCCGGCAAGTGCCTGGACGTCAACGGCGCCTCCACCGCCGACGGGGCGGCGCTCCAGCAGTACACGTGCGGCACCGGCGCCAACCAGCAGTGGACGCCGCAGGACGCGGGCGGCGGCTACCTGCGCCTGGTGGCCAGGCACTCGGGCAAGTGCGCCGACCTGCCCAGCTCCTCGCAGGCCGACGACGTGCAGTTCAAGCAGTATCCCTGCAACGGCGGCCAGAACCAGCTGTTCACCCGCACCCCGCTGTGAACCACCAGAAACCCAAGCCACAGAAGAGCACGTCAAGCACCGGTCAATAGCACGACCCCGCCTCTTTCGGCACAAATCGTGACGTTAGAGTGACGTACTGTGAACGAATCGAAGCGTGTGGAAATCACCTGGCCCAGCCTCGGCATCACCGTGGCCGCCGAACTCGACCAGCGCAACCGCGCCCTGGCCCAGTGCCTGTGGGACGCCCTGCCCTACCGCAGCCTGCAGGGGCACGCCCTGGTCGCCGGATATCACCTCTACCACGTCGCACCGGTCCATTCGCTGCTGCACACACCAGCGGAATACAAGGTGGACCGGCGCACCGTGCCCGACGGCACCCTGTTCTGCTCGCGGCTGCAGCATCTCGGCATCAAGTACGGCGAGCTCACCGAGCCCATGACCGCCACCCCGATCGGCCAGGTCGTCCCGGAGGACCTCGACGCCCTGGTCCAGGCCGGCCGCGACGTCTGGCACTCCGTCTACACCACCAAGAGGCCCGTCATCGCCGAAGTGCGCCGCGAGGGCGAGCCCAGCGGCCACCAGCTCCCGCGCCTGCCCATCGGCGACCCGCAGCTCAACGAGCTGGTCAAGGACGTGCACGCCGAGACCGAGCGCATCTGGCTGGACCCGCCCCGCGAGCTGCTCGACCTGCACGCGGGCCGCATCCCGTCCGGCGCCGGCAGCTACGAGACGGTCCTGACCACGCTACTGTTCGTCAACGGCGAGACCCGGCCGCTCGGCTACAGCTGCTACGGCGGCCTCGTCCGCGCCGCCCTCGACGGCATGCCGATGCCGTGGCTGCGCCAGATGACCCGCCAGCTCGCGCACACGCCCGCCGAGTTCCTCGGCTACTGCGGCCTCGACACCCTGTGGGGCTTCACCCAGCGCCTGCTGGACGGGCTCGACCGGCTCGACGACCACGAGGACTTCGTCTCCGTCATGGCCCACATGGCCCTCTACTGCAACTGCCTCGGCGGCTGGAACCTGCACCTGTTCCCATGGGAGGCGGGCGAGCACCTGCGCCGCGAGGAGACGCCCGCATGAGCGGTCCGCGGGTAGTGGTCGTCGGCGGCGGCGTGATCGGCCTGTCGATCGCGTTCCACCTGGCCGAGGCCGGCGTCGACACCACGCTGCTGGAGCGGGACACGCTCGGCTCCGGCGCCTCGCGCGCCACCGCCGACGTGGTCCGCTCCTACTTCGCCGGCAACCCGGTCAGCTCGGCGCTGGCCGTGCGCAGCCTCGCGGCCTACCACGCCTTCCCGACCAGACCGGGGATCGACCTGCCGCTGCGGCAGGTCGGTTACCTGGTGCTGTTCACCGAGGCCGACCAGGTGACCGCGTTCGAGGCCGACCTGCCCGCCCAGCACGCCGCCGGCGTCGACGTGAACCTGATCGGCGCGCAGGAGGCCAGGGAGCGCAACCCGCTCATCGGGGACTTCCCGCTGGTGGCCGCCGCGTACTCGCCGCAGGCCTACATCTCCGACACCACGGCCATCGTCACCGCCTACGCGCGGGCGGCCGAGCAGGCGGGCGCGACACTGCGTACCGGCTGCCCGGTGACCGCCATCGACACGCGGGCCGGGCTCGTGCGGACCGCCGCCGGCGAGGTCGGCGCCGACGCCATCATCTGCGCCGCCGGCGCCTGGTCGGCCTCGCTCGTCCGCGGGGCCGGCGTGGACCTGCCGCTCACCGAGCCCATCGAGCAGGAACTGCTCACCACCGACCCGCTGCCGCCGGACACGCCGGACATCCCGGTCACCCTGCACGCCGCCACCGGCCTGCTCGTACGGCTGCGCGGCAACCGGCTGCTCATCGGCATGGGCTACCCGGGGCCCGACCGGGAGGCGTGGCGGCGGCAGGTCGCCGAACGCCTCGTGGCCACGTACCCGAGCCTGGCCGGGCTCGCGCTGCACACCGCCGTCACCGGCCTGCGCGACGCCAGCCCCGACAAGACCGCCTTCATCGGCCACCACCCGGGACCGCCGGCCTTCCTGTACGCGACCGGCTTCTCCGGGCACGGCCTGTGCAACGCGCCCGCCGCCGGGGAGCTGGTCCGCGACCTGTATCTCGACCAGGACCCCGGCTTCGACGTGACCGCGCTGGCCTTGAGCCCGCGCCGCGCGGGATGACCCAACGACAGACGGACGGGAAGACCCATGAGCCAAGAAAGCCGCCTCGATCAGGACACTCTCGACGCTCGGGAACAAGAAGCCGCAGACGGATACGACCCGGACGCCGTCCCAGGGTGCCCACATGCCCGGTTCGTCCTCGACCCGGCCACCCCGAGCCTGCACGCCGACAACGACCGGCTGCGTGCGGCCGGCCCGCTCGTGCCCGTGACGGCCGAGGGTGTACCGGCCTGGGCCGCCACCCATTACGCCACGCTGCTGACGGTCCTGACCCATCCGAGCCTGTCCAGGGACATCCGCCACTGGGCCACCCGCGACACCTGCCCGGCCGGCACCGCCATCGACCGCATCGTCACCGACACCTCGATGCTCAACGCCGAAGGCGACGACCACCGCCGCCTGCGCACCCCCGTGGCCGGCGCGTTCACCGCGCGCCGGCTCCGGCAGCTGCGCCCCAAGATCGAGGCGCTCACCGAAAGGCTCGTCGACGCCCTCGCCGAGCTGCCGCCTGACGAGCCGGTGGACCTGCGCAAGGAGTTCGCCTACCCGCTGCCGCGCGAGGTCATCTCCGAGCTGATCGGCATCCCGGCCGAGCACCAGGACGCGCTGCACGAGCTCTCCGACGCCGTGGCCCAGGTGTCCGACACGCTCGACGACTCGCCCGACGTACGCCGGGCCCTGCACGAACTGCTCGACCAGATCATCGAGGAGCGCCGGGACACGCCCGGCGAGGACCTCATCACCGACCTGTTCAGGCTGCGCGAGAAGGACGGCGACCGGCTGTCCTCCGACGAGCTGTTCGCCACCATCGAGCTGCTGTTCATCGCCGGGCACGTGACCACCGTCAACCTCATCACCAACGCCATCGGCGCCCTGCTCAACCGGCCTGACCAGCTCGAACTGCTGCGTACCGGCCAGTGCGACTACGGCGCGGCGGTCGAGGAGACGCTGCGCTGGGACTCGCCGATCGCCTACTTCCCGATGCGGTACGCCGTACAGGACATCGAGATCGACGGCGTGCACCTGCGGACCGGCGAGCCCGTGCTGGCCTGCTTCGCCGCCACGGGGCGCGACCCCGGCCAGTTCGGCGAGAACGCCGACCGCTTCGACATCACCAACCCGCCGAGCGCCCACCTGGCTTTCGGGCACGGGCCGCACTTCTGCCTCGGCGCGCCGCTGGCCAGGATCGAGGCCGAGATCGCGCTGAAGGCGCTGTTCGAGGCGTTCCCGGAGATCGCGCCCGCCGCGCGGCCCGAGGACCTGGCCCCGCTGGACACGCTGCTGGGCAACAGCACCCGCAGCATGCCCGTCCTGCTCGGCCCGCGCGCCCGCTGAAGCGCCCCGGACGGGCGGGCCTGCCCGTCCGGGGTCAGCGCACGCTCTCCGCGTGCCGCTCGTAGTGGCGCAGGAACAGCTCCTCCAGCGTCGGCGGCCGGCTCACCAGGCTGCGCACGCCCGCCTCCGCGAGCCGGCGCAGCGCCGGGTCCAGCGCCACGCCGTCCACGCTGAACCGCACCCGCCCGTCACCGGCCCGCAGGTCGTGCACCCCGGGCAGCTCGGCCAGCCCGTCCGGCGGGCTCGCCAGCTCGGCCTCGATCGACGTGCGGGTCAGGTGCCGCAGCTCCGCCAGCGTGCCCGTCTCGACCGTGCGGCCGTCCCGGATGATCGTCACCCGGTCGCACAGCGCCTCGACCTCGGACAGGACGTGGCTCGACAGCAGCACCGTACGCCGCGCCCGCTCCTCCCTGACGCACTCCCGGAACACCTCCTCCATCAGCGGGTCCAGGCCGGACGTGGGCTCGTCCAGGATCAGCAGCTCCCCCTCGGAGGCCAGCGCGGCGACCAGGGCCACCTTCTGCCGGTTGCCCTTCGAGTACGTCCGCGCCTTCTTGCGCGGATCCAGGTCGAACCGCTCCAGCAGCTCCGCCTTGCGCCGCGCGTTCAGCCCGCCGCGCAACCGGCCCAGCAGGTCGATCACCTCGCCGCCCGACAGGTACGGCCACAGCGTCACGTCGCCCGGCACGTACGCCAGGCGGCGGTGCAGCTCGCCCGCCTCCGACCACGGGTCACCGCCGAGCAGCCGGGCGGTGCCCGAGTCGGCCCGCACCATGCCCAGCAGGATCCGGATCGTCGTGCTCTTCCCCGCGCCGTTCGGCCCCAGGAAGCCGTGCACCTCGCCGGCCCGCACACCGAGATCGAGCCCGTCCAGCGCCCTGGCCGTCCCGAACGACTTCACCAGCCCCTTCACCACGATGGCGTCACTCATGGTGGTGCTCCTCCAGATTCACGCGGTCGCGCCCCGATCGAGGGCCTTCCTGGCCTCAGCGGCCTCCTCCAGGCTGAGCAGCGGGTGAGAGTAGAGGTCCACCATCACCCGCATCAGCTTGACCTGCCCCTCCGGGCTGGTCAGATCCACACCCATGCCACGCTCGACGTGCTGGCGCAGCACCGTGGCCGACAGAGCCATCGCCGCGATCATCGTCGAACGGGACCGGGCGTCCACGTCGGGAGGATCGGGACGGCTCCTGTCGGCCTCGATGATCCACCCCTCGCCGAGGTCGACCATCTCGTCGAACAGCGGCGCCGCCCACCCCTCCGTCAGCGCCCGCGCCAGATAGGGCTGGTACGGGCCCAGGACGGCGGCCGGGTTGAGCCCGGCGCCGTAAGGGTCGCTCGCGGCCTGCTCGCTCAGCCTGCGGATCGTCTTCATCAGCTGCTCGTCGCACGCCTCGCGCAGCGCCTGCTTCGAGCCGAAATGATGGCGCACCAGGCCCAGGGACACGCCGGCGCTCTCCGCGATGTCGCGGATCGTCGCCCGCTCGAACCCGTGCTCGCCGATGTGCCGCATCGCCGCGTCCCTGATCCGCGCACGCGCCGTGAGATCCTCCGGATCCGGTACGGTCGTCATCCCGTTCCCCTGTATAGCTCGCTGTTCATCTGAAAAGCAGACTATACCTGTGTATAGCAGCCCCGCAACGCGGCCCCCGGCTACGCACATCCGGCCGTCTCGTTCTACGCTCCAAGCACGACGATCGGAGACAACGCCGTGCCACAGCCCGACCCGGCGCCCATGCGCCTGGCCACCGCCATCCGCCCCTACGACTGGGGCTCGGTGACGGCCCTGCCACAGCTCTTCGGCACCGAGCCCACCGGCCGGCCCCAGGCCGAGCTCTGGATGGGCGCCCACCCCGGCGACCCCTCCACCGTCGGCGGCACCCCGCTCAACGAGCTCATCGCCGACGACCCCGCCGGCACCCTCGGCGAGGCCACCGCCGCCCGCTTCGGCCCCGCCCTCCCCTACCTGCTCAAGGTCCTGGCCATCGAACGGCCGCTCTCCCTCCAGGTCCACCCCACCACCGAGCAGGCCCGGGCCGGGTTCGCCGACGAGGACGCCCGCGGCGTCCCCATCGACGACCCCGCCCGCACGTACAAGGACACCTCGCACAAACCCGAGATGGTCTGCGCGATCACCCCCTTCCACGGCCTGTGCGGCTTCCGCGACCCCGCCGCCACCGCCGCCCTCCTCGACCGTCTCGCCGTGCCGGACCTGGCCCCCTGGAGCGACCTGCTCAGAGCGGGCGACCTGCGCACCGTGTTCGCCCAGATGCTCGACGACGCCCGCGAGCCGCTGCGCGCCCAGGTCGAGCACGCCCTGCGCGAGTCCGACGACCCCGGCCTGGCCGTCTACGGCGACCTCGCCCGCGCCTGCCCCGGCGACCCGGGCGTCACCGCCGCGCTCCTGCTCCACCATGTCAACCTGGCCCCCGGCCAGGCCCTCTACCTCGGCGCCGGGATCCCCCACGCCTACCTCGGCGGCATCGGCGTCGAGATCATGGCCAACTCCGACAACGTGCTGCGCTGCGGGCTCACCACCAAGCACATCGACGTGCCCGAGCTCATGCGCGTCGTCGACTTCACGCCGTCCGCCCCGCACCTGGTCCGGCCGGGGCAGGACACGCCCGGCGAGCACCGCTACCGGCCGCCGGCCCCCGAGTTCGCCCTCACGCGCTACGACCTCGACAGCCCCCACACGCTGCCCGGAGGCGCGCCCCAGATCGTCGTCTGCATCGACGGGGAGGCCCGCCTGGCCGGCCTGACGCTGCGGCCGGGCGAGTCGGCGTTCATCCCCGCGGCTGCTCCGTCGGTGCCGCTTGCCGGGAAGGGGACGGCGTACCGCGCCGAGCCGGGCGCCTTTACATTGTAGATTCGCTACGACGTTTCGGCCCGGCGTTGAACGTCCCGTTCCTAGGCTCGCCCGCATGAACACTGTGACCATCGAGCCGAGCATCCTGTACTTCGGGACCCCGGTCGTCCTGCTCTCCACCGAGAACCCGGACGGGACGTTCAACCTCGCCCCGATGTCCTCGGCCTGGGCGCTGGGCCAGGTGATCGTGCTGGGGCTGGGCGCCGAGGGGCAGACCGCCCGCAACCTCATGAGCCGCCCGGAGGTGGTCGTCAACCTGCCCGCTCCCCACCAGTGGCAGGCGGTCGAACGGCTGGCGCCCCTCACCGGGCGGCACCCCGTACCGGCGACCAAGCACGCGGGCTGCCGGTACGAGCCCGGCAAGTTCGCCGCGGCCGGGCTGCGGCCCGAGCCCTCCGAGACCGTGCGGCCGCCGCGCGTGGCCGAGTGCCCCCTCCAGTTCGAGGCGCGGGCGGAGCGGGTGGGCCACGACGTCTCGGGGTCGTTCGTCATCGCGGAGGCCGTCGTGAGCAGGGTGCACGCGGACCCGCGCATCGTGGTGCCCGGCACCCAGCACGTGGACCCGGGCACGTGGAGCCCGCTCATCTACAACTTCCGCCACTACTTCGGCCTCGGCCCCGAGCTCGGCCACTCCTACCGCAGCCAGACGCCCCGCTAGGGCAGCCGGCGAACCTTGAGCACGCTGTCCGTGCGGGCGCCGTGCCGCCCGTCCGGCTCGTCCTGGGCGCGCTCGTACTCCTCGCGGACCTGCACCTCCCACTCCCCCTCGGGCAGCCCGAGAGCGTCCAGGACCTCCTGCGCCGTCGGGAAGTGCACCTCGACGGGCGGGTTGTGCTCCCAGGACGGCCATCCCACGTGCCCGACGACCAGCAGCACCCCGCCGGGGGCGACCGCCGACGCGGCGGCGCGCAGGATCTCCTCGCGCGGCAGGTCCACGAACGAGTGCAGGAAGCAGGCGGAGACGAGGTCGAAGACGCCTTCGGGGAAGGACACGCCCAGGTCGTGGCGCTGCCAGTCGATGCGGTCGGCGACGCCCGCCTCCTTGGCGTGTGCGGCGGCGCGTTCGAGCGCCACGCCGGAGACGTCGGCCGCTGTGACCCGCCATCCCCTGCCCGCGAGCCAGATCGCGTCGCCTCCCTCGCCGGACCCCAGGTCCAGCGCCGTGCCGGGCTCGAGGTCCGACACCTCCCGGACCAGCGTCACATTGGGGTTCCCGCTCCAGATCCGGGTCTTCTCGGAGTAACGGGAGTCCCAGTACTCTTCCGGGGCCCCGAGGGAGGCGACGTAAGAGGCGTCCATGGCGGCTACGGCGCGGCGGGTCTCCTCGGCGACCAGGTCGGCGTTGATCGCCGCCGCCGCCCGCACCCCCGCCGCCGCGGCGCCGATGACCTGCTCGTTCAGGGTGGTCACGTTCCCCGCCACCCACACCCCGGGCACGCTGGTGGCGCCCATCGGGTCGGCGGGCACGCGGGTGCCGATCACGTGCCCGGACATCTCCATCTCCTCCGTCTCCAGCCCCAGCGCCGCGAGCAGCCCTGCCTGGGCGGTGAGAAGGCCGGCGGTCGCCAGAGCCTGGCAGGCGACCACGCGCCCGTCGGCGAGCCGCACCCCGGACAGCCTGCCGTCCGTCACCTCCAGGCCCGCCACCTTGCCCTCGACCACGGTGACGCCCCTGGCGGCGAGCTGACGCCGCTGGTCGTGGCTTAGGTCGGGCGCGGTGTGCGGGAAGAAGGTCACGTCCGCGCTCCACTGCCGCCACAGCAGCGCCTGGTGAACGGAGAGCGGCCCCGTGCCCAGGATCGCGATCGCCTGGTCACGCACCTCCCAGCCGTGGCAGTACGGGCAGTGCAGCACGTCCTTGCCCCACCGCTCGGCCAGACCCGGCACGTCCGGCAGCTCGTCGGTCAGGCCGGTGGTGACCAGCAGCCGGTCCGCCTCGACCGTGGCGCCGTCCGCCAGCGCGACGCGGAAGCCCCCGCCGTCGAGCCGCTCGGCGGTGGTGACGGTGCCGGTCACGATCTCCCCGCCGTACCCGATCACCTCCTCCCGGCCCGCGGCCAGCAGTTCGAGCGGCGAGAGTCCCTCGCGCCCCAGGTACGTGTGCACGCCCTCGGCGGGCGCGTTGCGCGGCCGGCCGGCGTCGACCACCAGCACCCTGCGCCGCGCCCGGCCCAGCGTGAGCGCCCCGCTCAGTCCCGCGGCCCCGCCCCCGACCACCACGACGTCGTACTTCGCGTCCATCTCGCCTCTCCTCACGGTGATTCCGATGTCCGACACTGTCCGCGCCCGGCGGCCGATTTGACAAATTTCATTGCCGAAATGGCAAAGTGGGTCGCATGGACGACCTCGACGACGTACTCCAGTCCGTGGGGCCGCGGCTGCGGTCGGTGCGCCAGGAGCGTGGCGAGACGCTGGCGCAGCTGTCCGCGAGCACCGGCATCTCCGTCAGCACCCTGTCCCGCCTGGAGTCGGGTCAGCGCAAACCGACCCTGGAGCTGCTCCTGCTGCTGGCCCGGGCGTACCAGGTGCAGCTCGACGAGCTGATCGACGCGCCGGTGACCGGTGACCCGCGCGTGCATCTGCGCCCCTTCAAACGGCACGGCACGACGTTCATCCCGCTGAGCCGCCGGCCCGGCGGGGTGCAGGCGTACAAGCAGATCTTCCCCCCGCACTGGCCGGGCTACGAGCCGGGGCCGTCGGACCAGAAGGTCCACGAGGGCTACGAGTGGATGTACGTGCTGTCGGGGCGGCTGCGGCTGCTCCTCGGGGAGCACGACGTGATCCTGACGGAGGGGGAGGTGGCGGAGTTCGACACGCGGACGCCGCACGCGTCCGCCAACCCCGGCCCGGAGCCGACCGAGATCCTCGCCCTGTTCGGCCCTCAGGGGGAGCGCATGCACGTCCGCGCTCGCCCGACCGCCCGGTGAGCACCCGGTGGTCTGGTGCATGATGATGCACGTGACCGAGTCGGTGATGCGGTGGGTGCGGCGGCACCGGCCGGACGGCAACCCGCTGCGGCGGCGCTCCGACCGCCTGGAGAGCGCCGTGCTGCTCGTGACGGTGGTCCTCGTCCTGCTCAGCGTGTGGCCCGCGGCGGCGGCGGGGCGGCAGTCGTACGAGCACGCGCTGCCGGCGCTCGGCGACGGGCGCCGGGAGGTGGTGGCGACCTTGCTGGCGGACGCGCCGGTGACGCGCCTGTCGTTCGGGGAGGCGCCCCGGAGCGAGCCGGCCCCGGCGCACTGGACGACGCCGTCCGGGCTGGCAAGGACCGGCCGGGTGATGGCGCCGCCCCTGGCCAAGGCGGGCACGGAGGTGCGGATCTGGGTCGATCCCGGCGGCCGGCGGGTCAGCGCGCCGCCGAGCCCCGGCGACCTGCGGGTCACGGCCGTGGCGACGACGCTGTTGCTGGTGCTGGTGGCGGCGGTGGTCGCGGGGCTGGGGTTCGCGGGCTTCCGGCTGCTGCTCGACCGGGGACGTTACCGCGAGTGGGAGTCCGCCTGGTCGCTGGCCGACGCGCGGTGGCGGCGCCGGCGTTCGTCGTAGCCGCCGGGCCGTCGATTTCCGTCCTATACCGAAATCGCATGCCCGGTCAGGGCCCGAGTCAAGGGCCTGCCCAGGTCAAGGGCGGTATTCACCCAAATCGTGGTGATCTCCGGGCGTCTAAGGTGTAGGGGATGGGAAGCGTCACCCGGATGAACGGGGTGCGGGCGCGGGGCGTCCCGCCCGGCCAGGCGGAGCTGGAGCCGCCACGGCCGGTGCGGGCGCCCCGCTGACGCACTCAGGCGTCGGTGCCGAAGCCGTCGAGCGTCTGGCGCTCCTCCAGCTCGCGCAGCTCCTCGAAGACCGTGATGTGCAGGCCCGCGGGCGCGTCCAGCCGGGCGTTCAGCGACTCCCAGGGCGTGACTGTGGGCGGCGCCACCTCCGTCGCACCCGCCGCCACCAGCCGCTCGGTGGTGCCCCGCGCGTCGTCCACCTCGAACGCCACCCGGAGCTTCGGCGCCACCTGCCGTCCCACCTCGACCTCGTCGATCATCTTCTTCTGCGCCGGGTTCGCGATCTCCAGCGTGGCCCTGCCGGCGTCCAGGATCGCCACCCGCGCGCCGTCCCCGCCGGAGAACGCGGCCTGCTCGGGAAGGCCCAGCACATCACGGTAGAAGGCCAGCGCGGCCTCGTAGTCCTCGGCCTCCACCACCAGCCGGAGCTGCCGTACGGGGCGGTCGTCGGTGGGTGCGCTCATGCGATCTCCTCAGCGGGAATGCGGGCGTTCATTGCCTCGTGCAACCCACCTGCCCCGTCCGTTCATCCCGCTCGCATGGTTCGAGAAACCTCTAAGTGTTTCCGGGAACCCTCGTGCCTCCGGAAGAGTCCTTCATGCAAAGGGGCCGCCTCTGGGGAGGCTGTATGGACGGGGTCTTACACACGGCTGCCATCGTGCTGCTCGCGCTGGTCGTCCTCACCGCGATCCGGACGCAGTTCGCGTTGTTCCGCGCCCGTTCCGTCGCGGCGCGCGGGAGCCACCGGCTGAGCGTCTACGAGGCGGCGTTCCTCGCGGGCGGGCCTCGGCGGGTCATCAACGCGGCGCTGGTGTCGCTGGTCTCGCAGGGCGGGGTGCGGGTGTCGAGCGAGGGGCTGGTCACGCCGGTGAAGGGGTTCCGCGTGACCAAGTCGGTGCCGGTCGAGCGGGCGCTCTACCGGCACGTGCGTTCGGGCGGGGGGCCGCACACGACGGCCGAGCTGCGGCACCAGACGGTCCGCGATCACGCGATGCGGCGGCTGGCGACGCCGTTGTGGCGGCAGGGGTTCCTGATGTCGCCGGCCGTCCGGACGCGGTCGCGGCGGCGTACGAGCTGGCTGGCCGTCTTCGCCGGGCTGGCGGCGGTCGTGGCCGTGGTGAGCCTGCTCCGGCGCGCCCCGCCGGCCACGACCGTGATCGCCGGGGCGGCCGCCGTCGTCGGCGTGCTCTGCTTCTTCCTGCTGCGGCGCTCCATGGCGAACCCGGTGACCAGGGCCGGGCGGGCCGCTCTGCGGCAGGCCGAGGTCGACGACCTGGCGGACGGGTCCTGGAAGGTCTCGGACGACGCCGGGGTGGTGGCGCTGCGGGGCCTCACCGAGCTGCCGGACCGGCGGCTGGCCGACTCGCTGGCCCGCGACACGCGGGCCAGGAGCCACCGCGGGGTGCGGGCGGCGTGCTGCGCACCCGGCCATTGCGGGTCGTACGGCGGCCCCGCCTACTCCTGCGGCGACCCCTCGTACGAGGGCAGGTTCTTCGACTTCGGCGGCCTGTTCGACGGCGGCGGCGGGTCCCACGGCCATGACGGCGGCGGAGGCTGGGGCGGCTCCGACGGTGGAGGCGGCGGGTCCGATGGTGGAGGCGGCGGGTCCGACGGCGGGGGCGGTGGGTGCGGCGGTGGTGGGAGCCAGTGACGCCGCCGTTCCCGCTCAGCCCCGCCCGTAGCGGTCCTCGGCCCGCCAGAAGTACCAGAACCCGAAGATCAGCGAGAACACCGCCCAGAACACGCACGACAGCCACACCGTCCGCGGCGGGACGTGGCTCCCGATCAGGATGTCGCGCATCCACTCGATGTAGGAGGCCGCCGGGTTCAGGTACATCACCGTCGCCACCCACTCCGGCAGGCGGGCGCTGTTGACGACCTTGTCATGGATGGCGAAGAACACCCCGGACGCGTACAGCCACGTCCGCATGATGAACGGCAGCAACTGGCTGAGGTCCCGCACCGTGGACCCCAGCCTGGCCAGCACCAGCCCCGCCCCGATGTTGAACGACGTCTGCAGCGCCAGCACGATCGGCACCATCAGCCAGAACCACGTGGGGAACTCCCCCGTCACCGTCACGATCAGCAGCAGCACCCCCATGGAGATGGTGAGCTGCTGCAACTCCTGGATCGTGTACGCCAGCGGCAGCGACGCCCGGGGGAAGTGCAGGGCGCGGATCAGCGACAGGTTGCCGGAGATCGACTTGGCGCCCGCGGTGACGGTCCGCTGCGTGTAAGTGAACACGAACATCCCGGTCAGCAGGAACGCCGGGTAGTTGTCGATGTTCTTGCTGCCGCCGAGGATGAGGCCGAACATCACGTAGTAGATGGCCGCGTTCAGCAGCGGGGTGAGGATCTGCCAGAGCTGGCCCAGCGCGGATCCCGAGTACTTGGAGACGTTGCGCGAGGTCGCGTACGTCAGGATGAAGTGCCGCCGCTCCCACAGCTGGCGTGTGTAGACGGGCAGTCTCGGGCGCGCGATGGCGGGGCGCAGCCCGTGTCGCCTGGCGAGTTCGGCCAGTGACCCGCTCTCCGGCGGGGCGTTGTCCAGTTGGCTCATGAGCACCTCACTGCGTTGCGGTCCCCGGCCCCGGTCGTGGCGGCGCGCGCCCGTTCCCGATGCCGAGGCTAACCGATCAACCGGCGTCATCGCAGCTAGCGGGCGGTAGCCGTTTCCGTGCGGCGCGTCCGGGGCGGTGTCCTTATCGGGCGATGCAGGGACACACCCTCCCATCCGGCCCCGCGTGGGCCACGGCCCGCCCGCGCAGGAGGCCGGTCGCCGTCGCCGCCGCCTCCCGGACCCCCATGGTCATCGTGGCCTGCCTCTCCTGGAACCGGGTCGTCGGGACGGACACCGTGAACGCGCCCGTCGGCGAACCCGTCTCGTCGAAGAAGGGCGCCGACACGCAGCACACGCCCTCGCTGAACTCCTCACGGTCCACCGCGTAGCCCTGCCTGCGCACCCGGGCCAGCTCGACGGTGAGGTGGTCGTGGTCGACGATCGTGCGCGGGGTGACCGCCTTGAGCTCCACTCCCTTGAACATCGCCGCCACCTGATCCTCCGGCAGGAAGGCGAGCACCGCCTTGCAGGAGGCGCGCGCGTGCATGTGCCCGGTGTAGCCGACGTCGAGCTCGCCGACGCTCATCGCGTGCGGCCCGGAGATGTAGTGCTGCAACGTCAGCGTTCCGTGCTGCCAGCCGGAGATGTAGGACGTCTCATGCGTCCTGTCGTGCAGCCGGGCCAGGATCACCGCCAGCTCGGGCGCCGGTCCCGCCCGGCGCTGGAGGTGCCGGTTCAGCGACGCCGCCCGGTGGCCGACGTCGTACCGGCCGCCGGAAAGGCGCACCACATAGCCGCCGGCCAGCAGCGTGCGCAGGAGGTGGTAGCAGGTGCCGAGCTTGATGCCGAGCTGGCGGCTGAGCACCTTCGCGGTGGCGGTGCCGTCCGCGGCGGCCACGGCCTCCAGCACGTGCAGGCCGCGTTCCAGCGTGAGCAGCACGGTCTTCCCGCCGGCCTCCGGCTCGCTCATGTCCGCCTCCCTGTCAGGTCCCGCCGGGCGAGTACGCCCGCGGTCTCCATCATGGTGCGCCGGGCCCCGGCCACGTCAGCGGGGCGCGGTCGCGCCAAGGGGGCGGCCCGATTTTCGACTATCTGAAATTCCGCAGGTGGACGCGTGATCCGGCCGGTCGCCCCCGCCTAGCGTTGTGACGCCCCAGAAACCGGCCCTCCGAGGAGAGACCCGATGATCCGCCGCTGGAATCCCCCCACGCTGGCCCCGCCGATCGGCCAGTACAGTCACCTCGCCTCCGTGCCGGCAGACCATGAGCTGGTGATGATCTCCGGCCAGGTCGGCGCGCTGCCGGACGGCACCCTCGCGGGCCCGGACGCGGAGACCCAGACGCGGCAGATCTTCGCCAACATCGAGCTGCTGCTCGACTCGCTCGGCGCGGGGCCGCAGCACCTGGTGAAGCTGTTCACCCTGGTCGCGGGCGTCGAACACGTCGCGGGCTGCCGCGCGGCGCGGGCGGAGACGTTCGCGAAGTGGTACCCCGACGGCGACTGGCCCGCCCATTCGCTCGCGGTGGTCACGGCCCTGGCCGATCCGGCGCTGACCGTCGAGATCGAGGGCGTGGCCGCCCTGCCCCGCCGATGAGCCCGGAGGACTTCCGAAGGCTCTTCCCCGCGCTGCGCTCAACGGTATGGCTGGACACGCCGGGCGTTCCTCCCGGTGCGGACCCGGTGACCGAGGCCATGCACCGGGCCGTGTCCGACTGGTCCACCGGCGAGCTCGACTGGCCCGCCTGGGACGCGGCGGCGGCCCGGGCCCGCGCCCTGTTCGCCCGGCTGATCGGGGCCGAACCCGCCACGGTGTCGGCCCTCGGCTCGCTCTCCGAGGCCGCCGCCACGATCGCCGCGTCCCTGCCGCCCGGCCGGATCGTGGTGGCGGCCGAGGAGTTCCGCAGCAACCTGTTCCCGTGGCTGGCCCGGCACGACGTGGTCGCGGTCCCGGCGCGCGACGGGGAGACCCGGGTGGAGGACCTGATCGCCGCGCTGGACGACGACACCGTCCTGCTCGCCGTCAGCGAGGTGACCAGCAGGGAGGGACAGCGGCTCGACCTGCCCGCCCTGCGGGAGGCGACCGACCGCGTGGGCGCGCGGCTGTTCGTCAACCTCACGCAGTCGCTGGGCGCGCTGCGCTACGACCCGGCGGCCGTGCGCCCCGACTACCTCGCCGTACACGGCTACAAGTGGTTGTTGTGCCCGCGTGGCGCGGCCTGGCTCGTCACCAGGCCGGACCGGCTCGGCGACCTGACGCCGCTCGCGCCGAGCTGGAAGTCCACCAGCCCTCCACACGGCTACTTCGGCGGCCCCATGCGGTTGGCGGACGATGCCGGCCGGTGCGACACCTCCCCCGCCTGGTTCTCGTGGATCGGCGCCTGCGCGGCCCTTCGCCTGTTCCGCTCGCTGGACGCCGGCCGCGTCGAGCGGCACTGCCTCGATCTCGCCCGGCAGCTCACCGAGGAGGCGCGAGGGGCCGGGTTCCGGCGGGTGGTGAACGGCCCGCTCTCCCAGATCGTCGTGCTGCACACCGATCATGCCGACCGCCTCTCCGCGCGGCTGCGCGAACGGGGTGTGCGGGCGACCGCGCTCGGCGACCGCGTGCGGTTCGGTTTCCACTACTTCAACGACGAGGACGACGTACGGACGACGTTGAGCGTCCTCACGGACGGGAGGATCACGCCTTGAGGTAGGCGAGCACGGCCGGCACCCTGGAACGCCCCTCGGCCATGAGCCCCGGCGCCTCGCGTTCGCGCGGGGTCAGCCGGTGAAGCGGGTCGTTCGCGCGGCGCCGTACCAGCTGACCGTGTGAGTCCGCGGGCGCCGGAACGCCGTGGTCAACGGATGAGCCGGCGCAGCGGGGTCGCGGAGTCGGCGAGTGCGGCGCGGTCGAGCGGGGAGGCGGCTCGGACGAGTGCCTTGAGCTCGTCGGATTGGTCCCAGATGTTGACGTTCATGGCCGCGATCACCGTGTCGTTCCGGAGCCAGAAGGCGAGGAACTCCCGCTCGGCCAGGTCCCCGCGGATGACGACGTCGTGGGCCAGGCCGGGCGGGACGTGGCCGACGTACTCCATGCCCAGGTCGTACTGGTCGGTGTAGAAGTAGGGCAGCTCGTCGTAGGCGGCCTGCCGGCCGAGCATGGCGCGGGCGGCCACGGCGGGCTGGTTGAGCGCGTTGGCCCAGTGCTCGACGCGGATGTGCCCGCCCAGGAGGGGGTGGTAGGCGTTGGCGACGTCGCCGGCGGCGAAGACGTCGGGATCGCCGGTGCGCAGGTCGGCTGTGGTGATGACGCCGTTGTCGACAGGCAGCCCCGCGGCGGCGGCCAGATCGGTCTCCGGGACGGCGCCGATGCCGGCCACCACGGCGTCCGCGTCGATGTGGGTGCCGTCGGCCAGCCGTACGCCGGCCTCGGTGACCGCGGCGAGGCGGGCGCCGAGCCGCAGGTCTACGCCGTGGTCACGGTGCAGGCCGGCGAAGACGGCGCCGATCTCGGGGCCGAGGACGCCGAGCAGCGGCTGCCGCTCCTGCTCCACCACGGTGACCTCGACGCCGGCGGCGCGGGCCGCGGCGGCGGTCTCCAGGCCGATCCAGCCGGCGCCGACGACGGCGATCCTGGTGGCGGCGGACAGCGTGGCACGCAGGCGGTCGGAGTCGTCGACGGTACGCAGGTAAAGCACGTTGTCGCGATCGTGGCCGGGGACGGTCAGGCGGCGCGGGCGCGCCCCGGTGGCCAGCAGCAGCTTGTCGTAGCGGAGCCGCTCGCCGTCGGACAGGGTCACCTGATGAGCGGCCCGGTCGATCTCGGTGACCGTGACGCCGGTGCGCAGGTCGACGGCGTGGTCGCGGTACCACGCCGCGTCGTGCACGAAGATCTTCTGTCGTTCGCCGCCGTCCTGCAGATAGGTCTTCGACAGCGGGGGGCGCTCGTAGGGCAGGTGCGGTTCCCGGCCGACCACGACGATCGCGCCGTCGAACCCTTCCTCGCGCAGGGCCTCGGCGGCCTTGGCCGCGGCCAGGCCGCCTCCGGCGATCACGAACGTGGCTGGTGCCGGCATCGTCACTCTCCTGTCTGCTTGTACCGGGGGGTTAGCCGTGAGCTCCGGCCAGCGCGAAGAACTCCTGCCGGGAGCGCGGATCCTCGCGGAGCAGCCCCTGCAGGGCCGACGTCACCGTGCGGGACCCGCGGACCTGCACGCCGCGCATCGACATGCACAGGTGCTCGGCCTCGATCACCACGCCGACGCCCTTGGGGGCCAGGTGCTGCTGCAACCAGTCGGCCACCTGCTTGGTCAGCCGTTCCTGCACCTGCAGATCGCGGGCGAACAGCTCGACGACGCGGGCGAGCTTCGACAACCCCAGGATGCGGTCGCCGGGCAGGTAGCCCACGTGCGCCACGCCCTGGAACGGCAGCAGGTGGTGCTCGCACAGCGACTGCACCGGGATGTCGCGGGCCAGGACGAGCTCGTCGTACCCCTCCTCGTTGGGAAAGGTCGTCAGGTTGAACTCGCGCGGCGCCAGCAACTCGGCATAGGCGTGCGCGACCCGCCTCGGCGTGTCGGCCAGATGCTCGGACTCCGGGTCCCGGCCCAGCGCGATCAGCAGGTCGGTCACCGCCCGTTGCGCGGCCTCAAGGTCCACATCGCCGCGTCCCCGGACCACCCGCAGGCGTCGCTGCTGGTGGTCCGGCGACGAACCACCGACCGGCTGCGCCACGGAGTCGCTCATGCCGCCCGCCCGCGATCCTCGGATGCGCAGCGCATCATGAACCCTCCTTCTATTGACAAGTTTCGCTAACATTAGAAGGTGCCCAGTGATTTAGTCAACAGGAATGGGTTTTAGAATGAGCGAGGTCGACGAGGCATGGCCGGCACGCGTCTCCGCCGTCGCGGCGCTGGACGAGCCGACGCGGCGCCGCTTGTATGAGTTCGTGGTGCGACAGCCCGCGCCGGTGAGCCGCGACCAGGCCGCCGACGCCGTGCAGGCGCCACGCAACACGGTCTCGTTCCACCTGGACAAACTGGTGGCCGAAGGGCTGCTCGAAGCCGTCTACGAACGCCGCACCGGCCGCACCGGGCCTGGCGCCGGCCGCCCGGCCAAGCTCTACCGGCGCGCGCTCGGGCAGATCACGATCTCCCTGCCGGACCGGCGCTACGAAACCGCCGCCCACCTGCTCGCCGACGCTCTCCAGGAGGCGCAGACCTCAGGCGAGCCACCACGCGACGTGCTCGACCGGCGCGCCCGCGAGCTGGGCAGAGAGCTCGGCCGCGAGGCCCGCCCCGCCGACCCCGCACCCGACCCGCGCGCCGCGGTCGTGCCGGCCCTGGAAGCCCTCGGATTCGAGCCCCGCCCCGAGGGCGACGCCATCACCCTCGTCAACTGCCCCTTCCACAGCCTGGCCCGGCAGCACACCGAACTGGTCTGCGGCATGAACCTCTGCCTCCTCACCGGCCTCCTCGAAGGCCTCGCCGCGACAGGCGTCACCGCCCGCCTGGAACCCGCCCCCGAACACTGCTGCGTCCGCCTCCACCCGACCGGCCAGACCTCCTGAGACCGGACCTCGCGGCGCGCCGGGCAGGCGTTCAGGAGGGGGCGACGTTCACGCCCGTCACCGCGAAGCGTTCGACGGTCGCCACGTGGCCGCCGGTGGACGCCACGACGGTCAGCGTCCGCCCCGGGGGCGCCTTGAAGGAGACCCGGGCCGACCACGGCGAGCCGGTCCCGCCGGCGCCCACGCAGCACGACTCTCCCATCGGGGTGGCCGAGCCGGGCCGGCGGACCTGGACCTTGACGCTCTCGTCCACGCCCGTGATCTGACCGCCCACGGTCAGCGGGGACCGCACGGTGGCGCCGTAGCGGGGTCTGGTGAGCGAGAACGAGGTGTCGTCCGTGCCCACCACCTCCCACGGCGCGTCCTCGCCCGAGCCGAACTTCACCAGGTGCACGACGGCCGCCACCAGCGGTCGCGGGCCCTCCTCCGCCTGGTAGGCGACGTGCACCCGCGCGTGGTCGCCCTGCCGGACGGACTTGGCGACCCGGTCGATCTCGGTGAAGCGGAGGAAGTCGCGGGTGAAGGCGAGCGCGGTGCGGCGGGCGTCGAGGTGCCACGCCTCCCGGCCGTCCCTGCGATGCGCTTCCCGCCACGCCATCGCCTCGCCGGGAGTGGAGAACGGCCACAGCGGCTGGTAACGGCCGGCGACCAGGCCCCCGCGAGGGGCCGGCGTGCCGGTGCCGGGAGGCGTGGTCGTAGGACTGCCCGGCGGGGTGGTCTCCTCGGGTGAGGCCGTCCCGGGGACCGAGCCCCGCGGGTCGCCCACGGCCCCGCAGCCGGCGGTCGCCACCGCGAGCACGATGAGCACCTGTAGGGCTGGCCCGGTGAAGCGTTTCATGCGGCACCTCCTGACAGTGGCGATCATGCCCGGCCGGCTACCGAAGTATCCCAGCCGACCGCCTCTGATCAGCAGCGAAACGCCGGGGCGCCAGTATCCCGGCCCACCGCCTCTGATCTGCGGCGAAATGCCGGGCCGCTACATGCCGTGGATGCGCCGGCCCGCGATCTGATGGGGGACGATGCGGATGTAGAGGCGGCGTTCGCCGCCCGCCCAGGGCGTGACGCCCGAGTCGGCAACCTCCTCCATCTCGTCCGCCGTCACGTGGTGGGCGGGCCCCTGAACCAGGACGCTCCACCCTTCGCGGTTGGCCTCGTCGATCTTGTCGACCTCGAACGCGATCTTGATGTCCACCCCTTCCAGCCCCGAACGCAGGTCCTGGTCCATCGGGCCGCCGGACGCGGTGCGGAAGACGATCACGCCGTGGTGCAGCTTGTAGTTGACGGGCAGCACCGTGGGCCCGCGCGAGCCGCTGAACGCCACCCGCCCGATCCCGCCCGGCGAGATCAGCCGCAGGCACTCCTCCGGGTCCAGCACCTCCATCGTCGGGTTGGCCATGGCGGGGCCGTGCCCGGGCGGGCGGTCCAGGCCGCCGCCCAGCAGCTCGTGCACCGTGGTCTGCAGCGCGTCCGCCAGGCGGTAGAGGGCCCCGGTGTCCGGCATATCGGGATTTTCCTCCAGGTATCTCAGGTAGCCGGCCGACATGGCCGCGCGCTCGGCGACCTGCTCACGGGTCAGGCCGAGGCGTTCGCGGCAGTGGATGAGGCGGCGTCCGAGATCTCCGGTGCCAGTCATGATCGTTTCTCCTCGCGTGTGGCTACGGCGCGCGGTGCCGTTCACGCGTGCCTCGTGGTGGCCGGCGTCGACGAAGAGCCGGCCTCCGCGGTAGCGGATCGGCGTCGAACGGCGGCGCGCGGCGCACGTGCCCGAGCCCGAGCGCGCCGTTCATGGCCGTCCCACCGGCACGCGGCCGGAGACGTCCGTGTCGGCCAGATCGGCGACCACGACGTCCGCCCCGGCGGCCAGCATCGCCCGGGCACCGGTCCCCGCGGCGGCCCGCGGCCCGTCCCCCGGCACCCCGGACCCGCTCCTGTCCACGCCGACGACCAGGCCGAACCCGCCCTTCCGCGCGGCCTCGACGCCCGGCAGCGCGTCCTCCACGATCGCCACCACCCCGGGAGCCAGCTCCAGGCGGCGCGCGGCCTCCAGGAACAGCGCGGGATCCGGCTTGCCGGGCAGCCCCAGCTCGGCGGCGTCCTCCCCGCCGACCACCACGTCGAACAGGTGCAGCAGGCCCGCCGACGACACCACCGCCCGGCAGTGCCTGCTGGCCGAGACGACGCCGGTGCGGCAGCCGCGCTGCCGCAGCTCGTGCAGCAATGCGACGGTGGAGGGGAAGGCGGCCACGCCGTGGTGCGCGATCGCCTCCACGAACAGCGCGTCCTTGGCCAGCCCCAGCCCGTGTACGGTCTCCGCCCCCGGCTCGTCCTGCGGACCGCCCTCGGGGATCGAGATGCCGCGCGAGGCCAGGAACGTGCGCACCCCGTCCAGCCGGGGCCGCCCGTCCACGAAGGCCAGGTAGTCGGCGCGCACGTCGAACGGCGCGGAGCGGCCCCGCAGGAACGCGTCGAACACGTGCTTCCACGCGGCGGCGTGCACCCGCGCCGTGTCGGTGACCACCCCGTCGGTGTCGAAGACGACCGCCCGGAGCGTGGTCAGGTCGAAGGTGGCCATATCCAGCACGCTACCCACGCTCGCGGCGCCCAGCCGTGCCGCCTGACCAGGCACGACACGCCCTCCTGGCCGGCGTCCTCACGGGCACCCCGTGGCGGCGAAGGCGAGGAACTGGGTCATCTCGCGCTGGTCGAAGTTGTCGTCCGAGCCGATCACCAGCGTGCACGACCCGTCGGCCAGGCGCGGCCCCCAGGCCAGGCTCTCGAGGTTCTGGACCGGAGGCCGGAAGGAGCCGAGGTCGTAGACCAGCCGCTTGGTCACCGGCCGATACGGTCTGCCCTGCGCAAGGTCGTCCCTGGTCAGCACGTTCGTGGCGCCGCGCAGGTCGATCTCGTAGAGCTTGACCCGGTAGTTGACGCCCTGGATCCAGGACCGTTCCAGCGCGAGATAGCGGTCATCGTCGATGGCCAGGATCTCCGACACTCCGCTGTCTGCGTCCCCGTCGGGCGGGATCGGCGCGGTGGGCAGGGGGTCCAGCGGGTAGGCGTACTGGGCGCGCGCGATGCCCATGCGGTTCCACACGGTCAGGCGCGCGGGCGCGCCACGCGCCACCGACGGCACGGGCCCGTCCTCGTGGCGCGGGCCCTCGGTGACGGCGGTGATGCCGCTTTCCGTGACCGCCACCCCTTCGAAGCCGAAATTACGCCTGGGCCCTCTTTCGGTGTCCGTCAGCCGCAAATTCGGCGGCACCCGCAATTCTCCGGCATTACGTCCTTGAAGGTCGGTCGTGTGCACCGCGGCGGCGGAAATCGGAATGGCCTGATGGGCGCCGTCCGGCCGGTCACCCTCGTCTCCCCATATCAGCCGCCCGCTCCACCGGTCGTATCTGATCGACTCGGGGTCGGCCGAGCCCGGCTGGCCGTACGCCGCGTACGGTGTGCCGTCGGCCCTGGTCAGCGTCCTGACCCCGGTCAGCCGCACGCCGACGAACTCCCCCGTGTCCCGGTCGAAGTCCAGTTGCCCGGTGTAGAAGCGGGCGGGGTTGTAGCGCCAGCGGTCGTCGGAGACGAAGTACCAGGTGCCGGTGCCGGGATCGCGATCGATCCCCGACAGCCCGCCCACCGTGGTGTCCTCGAACTTCAGCAGATGCGCCAGCCGCTGCTCCCCGAGGAAGCGCGTGATCCGCACGGGATCCCGCTGCGCCGCCGACGCCGGAGGGGCGGCGCTCGCCACCACCGTGAAAGCGACGGCGATTTGCATGATTCGCCGCGAACGAGCCATCTGACCCCCGTAATTCGATGCCGAACCGACGGAGAAAATGAAAGCGCGGATCAGAGGCGAAGTCCACGGACAAATAACAGCACGCCGCCCATCAAAAAGGGCAAATCACTTCAAGAAAGCCGTTCAGGCGTCCCGCAAAGAGACGGCCACCCCGTCGAGGAGGAGCCGCAGCCCGTGCGCGAACGCCTCCTCGCTCGTAGGGGCCCCGCCCTCGCGCACGCCCGCGACCGTGAGGGGGTAGTCGGCGTACGCGTCCAGGCCCCGGGCCTGGCCCCGCTCCCGGCGTTCGCGCTGGGCCTGCTCGTTGAGCACGAAGCCGAGGGTGTAGTGGCTGACGGACCCGATCGCGTGCAGGCCCTGGCCGGGCGTGAACCCCAGCCCGACCAGGGTCTTCAGCTCCTCCTCGAACCCCCGCGCCACGCTCGCCCCCGGGTCGCTCCCGGTGACCAGCCGTGCCCCGTCACGGTGGCTCAGCAGCGTGCGCCGGTAGCGGTGGGCGCGCCGGGTCAGCCACTCCCGCCAGGTCTCGCCCTCGCCGGGGCCGCCCATCTCGGGGGCGAGCAGCTCGCGCGCCATCTCGTCCAGCAGTTCCTGCTTGTTGCGGAAGTGCCAGTAGAGGGCCGGGTTCTGCACGCCGAGGCGGGCGGCGAGGCGGCGTACCGACAGCCCGTCCAGGCCCACCTCGTCGAGCAGTTCCAGCGCGGCGCGCACGACCGTGTCCCGCGCCAGTCCCTTCTGTGCCATCGCGGGACACCTTAACATCGCTAAGGGCGCGTCCCGATCACTGCGGTGGCGTCCAGCTCGTGCGAGCTCGCCACCCGGGCGGCAAGCCCCGCCCGGGCGACGGCCTCGGCGGTGGCGGCGGCCTGCCGCTCGCTGGTCTCGACCAGGAGGTGGCCGCCGGGCGCGAGCCAGCGCGGCGCGCCCGCGATCACCCGCCGCACGACGTCGAGCCCGTCGCCGCCGCCGTCGAGGGCCACGAGCGGCTCGTGCAGCCGGGCCTCGGGGGGCAGCAGGTCGATGGAGGACGAGGGCACGTACGGGGGGCTCGCGATCAGGATGTCCACCCGGCCCAGCAGCGAGGCGGGCAACGGCTCGTACAGGTCGCCCTGGTAGACCTGGCCCGCGAGCGCGCCGCCCGACAGGAGGGGCACGGCGGCGAGGTTGCGGCGGGCGCACCGCACGGCGGCGGGGTCGAGGTCGGCGGCGTGCAACTCGGCCTCCCCCAGCCCCGCGGCCAGCGCCGCCCCCGCCGCGCCACTGCCGCAGCACAGGTCGAGGAGGACCGGCGGACCCGCGACGCGCCGGGCCAGCGCGACGGCCTGGCCGATGAGGAACTCGGTGCGCGGCCTGGGCACGAACACCCCCGGCTCCACGACCATCCGCAGGCCGCAGAACTCCGCCCAGCCGAGGACGTGCTGGAGGGGTTCGCCGGCGACGCGGCGCTCCACCATCGCGGCGAGCTCCGCGGGGGTGCGGGCGGTGGAGACGAGCAGTTCGGCCTCGTCCTCGGCGAACACGCAGCCGGCGGCGCGCAGCCTGGCGACGACGGCGGGGGTGGGGACGGCTGAAGGGACAGATGACGAAAAAACCGACATGAGAGCCTTTCGGGATGCCGATGGGCGCTCCCGTGGTCACCTAATCCTGATCATGGGGAGGGAGCACCCGGCCTGCTACAGCGTTGATGGGTCTCACCTCCTAGGGACGATCTGGCCGTGAGCGTACCAGAGCTTTCTCACGGCGCCCGAGGCGGGATCCCCGGCTCCCGATAGGGTCTGGATCACGACCCCGCGACCTCCTGGGAGAGCGTCATGAGCATCGCCCCGTACACCGTGACCGATCCCGTGGCCGAGCATGGCGAGGGACCCGTGTGGTCGAGCCGGTGGGGCGGGCTGCGGTGGGTGGACATGCTGGCCGGCGACGTGCTGGCGCTCGACCCGCGGGGCGGGGTGCGCCGCCGCCACGTGGGCAAGGTGGCCGCCGCGCTGCGGCCGCGCACGTCGGGCGGCTACGTGGTCGCGGGCGAGCGCGAGCTGCTGCTGGCCGACGGCGACGATCTGGACGCCCCGCTGCGCTCCCTGGGCGAGGCGTGGAGCGACCCCGGGGTCCGCATGAACGACGGCGGCTGCGACCCCGACGGCCGCTTCTACATCGGCAGCATGGCCTACGACGAGACCCCGGGGGGCGGGTCGTTCTACGTGGCCGGGCCCGGCGGCGACCTGCGGGTGGTGCTGCCGGAGGTGACGATCTCGAACGGGTTCGACTTCAGCCCGGACGGCTCCCTGGCCTACTACGCCGACACCACGACCGGCCGGGTGGACGTGCTCGACTACGACCCGGAGAGCGGGCTGAGCGGGCGCCGCCCGTTCGCGGTCATCGACCCGGAGCAAGGGGCTCCCGACGGGCTGACCGTCGACGCCGAGGGCGGGGTCTGGGTGGCGCTGTGGGAGGGCGCGGCCGTGCGCCGCTACGACGCGAGCGGCCGGCTCGACGCCGTCGTCAGCCTGCCGGTACGGAGGGTCACGGCGGTGACGTTCGGCGGCGAGGGCCTCGACCGGCTGTTCATCACCACCTCCGCGCTCGGCGTGGACCGGGCGGAGCAGCCGGACGCGGGCGCCGTCTTCGCCGCCGACCCCGGCGTCCAGGGGCGGCCGGTCCTCCTCACTGCCTTGTGAGGTGCTAACCTAAGCCATCTAGGAAAATAACTATATGGCTTAGGTTCAGGAGGTGGCCATGGCCCGTGCCGGGCTGACGGCGGACCGGGTGACCGAGGCGGCCGCGGAGCTGGCCGACGAGGTCGGGTTCGACAACATCACCGTGTCCGCGCTGGCACGCCGGTTCGGGGTCGCGGACGCGAGCCTGTACTCGCACGTCAAGAACCTCAAGGACCTGCGGGTCCGGGTGGCGATCCTGGCCGCCCGCGACCTGGCCGACCGGCTCGCCGACGCGACGGCGGGGCGGGCGGGCAAGGAGTCGCTGGC
This sequence comes from Nonomuraea sp. NPDC004186, assembly GCF_053603495.1. NCBI lineage: Bacteria > Bacillati > Actinomycetota > Actinomycetes > Streptosporangiales > Streptosporangiaceae > Nonomuraea > Nonomuraea sp. NPDC004186. The sequence goes on from NZ_JBSGFQ010000091.1 coordinate 45,237, forward strand.
GGGGTTCGCCAGTGCGTGGCGCGAGTTCGCGCGGACCCGGCCCGGGCGTTACCAGGCCACCCAGATGCCCCTGGACGCGGCCGTGGTGGCCGAGTCCGCGGGGCATCTGCGGATCATGTCCATCACGTACGCGCACCTGAGCGCGTACGGGCTGCCGGAGCCGGACCTGACCGACGCCATCCGCCTGCTGCGCAGCACGTACCAGGGATTCTTCAGCCTGGAGGCGAGCGCCGGGTTCAACCACCCGCGCGACCTCCAGGACACCTGGACGAAGATCCTCGACGTGCTCGACGTCGCGCTGAGGCACTGGCCGAGCAACCCCCAAGGAAACGATCATGAATCCCCTCACTGAGAACGACATCCGCGCGTCCTTCGTCAACTGCTCCAAGGGCGAGGCCCGCCGGCTCGGCCTCCCGCGCGACCTGTCCGGGTCCCCCTGGACCGACCTCGACTTCCTGGGCTGGCGTGACCCGGGGGCGCCCGAGCGGGCGTACCTGGTGGCCGAGCGCGACGGCCGGGCGGTCGGTGTGGCGCTGCGCCTGGCGCAGGAGGTACGCAGGAGCTTCACGAAGTCCACGCTGTGCTCGGTCTGCGTGACGCCGCACTCGGGCACCGGGGTGGCGCTGTTCACCGCACCCAGGACCGGGGCGGCGGGCCGCCAGGGCAACACGGTCGGCGCCTACCTGTGCGCGGACCTGGCCTGCTCCCTCTACGTCCGCGACAAGAAGCGGACGGAGCTGGGCACCCGGTTCGAGTCGCTCACCGTGGAGGAGCGGATCGTACGGGCCGCCGCCAACCTGGACGGGTTCCTGGAGCGGGTGCTCGACGGCAACCTGAAGTGACGCGGGCTTCGTGACGGCGATCTGAGGTGACGCGGCTTGGCGGGGGCGACGTCCAGCGCGCGTCCGCAGACGGGAAGGGCCGTCCGCGGCACCGTCCCGGCGCTCTGTGAGGCGCCGGTGCGGGCGTCGCCCATGGCTTGGACACCGCTTGCCCGCCCGGCGGTTCCATCGAAACGCCGGCGGACCCGTATCCGCGTCAACCCAGCAGCTCAGGGGTGTGATCCTTGAGCGTGTCCAGGAAGGCGGCCGCCAGCCGGCTCCGGTGGCCGCGCCTCCTCCGTACGGCGACCACGGGCAGGCCCGCGTCCATGCTCTCCACCTCGATCACCCGCAGGCTGCCGATGCGCAGCTCCTCGCGGACGCTGCCGGTGGGCATGAGCGCGACGCCCAGCCCGGCCTCGACCAGCCTGCGCTGCGCGGTGAGGCTGTCGATCCTGGTGATCGTGGGGTCGGCCAGCCCGGAGGCGAGCAGCAGGCGTTCGAGAAGGTGGCCGAAGGAGTCGGACTGACCCCGCTCGGGCGGGAAGCCGAGCCACCGCTCCCCCTGGAACGCCCGCAGGTCGGGCAGGCGGCGGGCGGTGACCGGGTGCGAGGCGGGCACCACGACCAGGAGCTTCTCCATTCCCAGCGGGATCGACTCCAGCTTGGGGTCGGCGTCGGAGAAGTAGCGAAGGCCCAGGGACGCCTCGCCGCCGCGTACGAGCGCGCTCACCTCGCGGCTGGTCGCGGTGCGCAGCTCGACCGAGGCGTCGGGGAACTCCGCCTCGAACGCGCGCAGCGCCCGGACGATGTGCGAGTCGGCCAGGGTGCCGACGATGGCCAGGCTGAGGGCCTGCGCCTCGGCGGGCTCCCGCGACAGCTCCCGTACGGCCCGCTCGCCGTCGCGCATCGCGGCCAGGGCGGCCTCGGCGTACGGCAGCAGCGCCCGTCCCGCCTCGGTGAGCACCACCCTGCGACCGGCCCGTTCGAACAGCGCCGCGCCCAGCGAGCGCTCCAGCTCCCTGATCCGGCGGCTGATCGCGGGCTGGGACCGGTCGAGCCTCCTGGACGCCTCCGTGAACCCGCCTGACTGTGCGATGCACACGAACGCCTCAAGCTCTTCCACTGTCACGACCCATCAGTATTCCTGATGTCAAATTTCAGATCTATGCATTTGACGGATCGCGAGGGCGGCGACGACAGTGGCCGTATGACCGATCAGACGACCAGGGCCACCCGGTTCCGGGCTCTCCACGAGCGGCCGGAGCCCTTCCTGCTGCCCAACCCGTGGGACGCCGGAACGGCGCGGCTGCTGGCCGGCCTCGGCTTCGAGGCGATCGCCACCACGAGCCTCGGCGTGGCCAACATGCTCGGCCGCACCCGGGCCGGCCGGCAGGACGTCCTCGACAACTGCCGCCTCATCAGCGAGGCGACGCCCCTGCCCGTGAACGCCGACCTCGAGAACGGCTACGCCGACGAGCCCGCCGAGGCGGCCAGGATGATCGAGGACGCCTGCGCGTACGGCGCCGTCGGGGCGTCCATCGAGGACGCGACGGGCGACCCCCGGACGCCGATCTACGACTTCGGGCTCGCCGTCGAGCGGATCCACGCGGCCGTCGAGGTCACCCGCGGCCTGCCCGTCCCGCTCGTCCTGACCGCCAGGGCCGAGAACCTCCTGTACGGCGTCGCCGACCTGGACGACACGATCAGGCGGTTGCAGGCGTTCGAGGCGGCGGGCGCCGACGTCCTGTACGCGCCGGGCCTGCGCACGCTCGACCAGATGCGCGCGGTCGTCTCCTCCGTCGGCAGGCCGGTCAACGTCGTGATGGGCTTCGCCGACCCCTCGATCACGCTGGAGCAGCTCGCCGAGATCGGCGTGCGCCGGGTGAGCATCGGAGGCGCGCTCTCCCGGCTCGCCCTGCGGTCATTCCTGGACGGAGCCCGGCAGATGCGGGCGGGCCGGTTCGGGTTCGTCACCGAGATGGCCCCGATCTCCGAGCTCCACGAGGCATTCGCCCCGCCGCCCGAGTAGATCGCCGCGACCCGAGCACCGCCGCCCGAGCTTCCCGAGAACCGTCGCCCGAGCGGGTCGCCGACGCCCGGGCTCACTGGGAGAGCAGCCACCGCCAGCGTGGGAGCTCCAGCACCGCGGTGACCACGGCCAGCACCGACACCGCCACGGCCACGACGACGGGCCAGGCGGCCCACGCCGACGCCACCGCGGCCACGAGCTGCAGCAGGACCAGCGCGATCGTCACCGGCCCCGGCACCGCGATGATCACGTTCCGTTTGTCGCCCGGCGTCGAGAACAGCGTGGGCAGGCCGATCAGCACGACGACCGACAGCACGGCCAGGGGCACGGAGTGCGGGGCGAGGGCCCACGGGGTCGCGACCCAGGCGATCAGCTCGGTGGCGAACCGGAACGCGGAGGCGACGCGGTCGTCCGGGCGCGGGGTGGAGGGCATGCGCGCAATCTACCGGGTGCGCCCCGCGTGATCCGCGGCGGCCTCCGACGTCAGCCGACCACGACCCGCACCCGGGCGAGGTCGCCGATGCGCGCGGCCGGTCTCGACCCGGTCTTCGGCTTCGGGGACGTGCTCGTGGGCGCGTTCCGCCGCCTGACCGCCCATAACTGGATGGAGGCCCGCCGGCCTCTGATCAGGGGGCCATCGTGGCCTCCATGAAGCTGATCGAGCCGGGGTCCCGGGGATCGCCGTGGATCTCCTCGCCCGCGAAGACCACGAACTGGTGCCACCAGCCGCTCAGCTGCCCGGCCGGGAACTTGGCGGCCGTCCAGGGCTTGGCGTCGGCGAAGACGTACTCGGCCCAGGGGTCGGCCGGGTTCGGCGGGGCGGCGAAGTAGGCGGAACCGGCCTTGGGCCAGACGACGGCCTGGCCGCCCTGCCCGCGCACGGCCGCGAGGAATTCGGCCGACGGCGGGTGGCCCATCGCGTACGGGCTCCACACGATGCGCGCCTGCAGCCCCGGGCGGCGCGCCGCGGCGCGGGCCTTGGCGGTGTCCAGGAGGCGGGCCTGGCCGCGGTCGTCGAAGCGTACGGTGTCGAAGACCAGCGCCCGGGCCACACCGGCGCGGTTGCCGGGGTCGTTCAGCAGCTCCCACAGCGCGTGGCCCCCGCTGCTGTACGCGCCGACCCACGTGTCCTGGGCCACCCGCAGCGTCCCCGTGGCGGACGCGGCCGCGCCGGGCTGGGGCGGCTGCGGCGGGGCGATCTCGCCCGCCTCCAGCAGCTGCTGGCCGGGCCCGCCGAACCCGCCCCTGGTCCACAGCAGCCGGATCGCGGCCGACAGGCGCGCGGTGTTGCCCGGCCCGACGTTGCCGCCGTAGCAGAAGCCGGGGCTGTTCTTCTCCGGCACCGGCAACAGCAGCACCCGCAGGGAGCGGGCCTCGGACACGAGCTTGGGCGCGGTCCTGTCCAGGGCGTAGTCCATGCCGCACGGCAGGAACGAGTAGGCGTTGAGGGGGTGGTCGGCGTCGGGGCTGTGGTCGATGAGCTGGTGCCAGTCCGGCAGCCCGGTGATCTTGGCCTTGCCGGTCCTGGTGTGGCCCTGGAGCAGGTAGCGGCAGAGGTTGCGCAGGCCGGTGGTGGCGTGGGCAGGGGCGGTGAGCACGTCCGGCCAGGTGGCGGGGTAGGCGTAGGCGCTCCCGATGGGCCGCAGGAACAGGTAGCCGCCGACCGAGGTCTCCCCGGGCAGCTCGCGTACGGGCGGCAGGCTCGCGAACCACAGCATGGGCGTGGCGCGGGTGTTGAGCAGCACCCGCAGCCGCTCGGGCCGGTCGTTGCAGGTCGGCTCCAGGTACCAGGGGTTGAAGCCCTCCTCGTGGTTGTTCCGGCACACCCGGAAGTGCAGGGCCCACCACAGGTTGGTGGCGTCCAGGAACTCGGTGTCGATCTCGGGGGTGTCCTTGGCCGCCATGCGCAGCAGCGGATGGCGGCCGAAGAAGGAGCGCACCATGCCGCTCGGCCGCGTGCTCGGCACCTCCTGCAGCACCTCGCCGCCTCCGCCGCGCCGCCTGAGCTGCACGGCGAAGCGGTCGATCCGGTAGGCGTCCGGCACGAGCACCCCCGGCCTGGCCACGGTCAGCCGCTGGACCACGGACAGCGCCTCCTCGTCCTGGCCGCCGGCCCGCAGCCGTACGGAGAAGGTCAGCCGCAGCCCCACCGCCGTGTCGGGGACGGTGAAGGCGGCCGACACCTCCCCCGGCGCCCCCGCCGGCGGGCACGGCTGCCCGGCCGACGGATCGGCCCAGCGCGCCAGCTCGGCGGCGTCGAGCGCCTGCAGCTCCACCCGCACCGCGCCGCGCAGCAGGGGGTGGGCGGCCTCGCCGGGCCGCCGCCACCTGACGGTCGTCGTGAAGGCCATGTCAGAGCTGCTGCCCGGTCTTGGGGTCGTACCGGACCTCCACCGCCACCACCTGGTCGGTCGGCAGGACCTCCACCCACTGGTCGAACACCTCGTACGGCGCCGCCGGCCGGAACCCGCCCTCCAGCGGGTCGAACCCGGTCTCGAAGACCTCCTCGGTGGCCAGCGTCCTGGTGATGTCGGTGTTGGCCGCCTGGAGCTCGGCCGCGAGGAGTTCGAGGACCTGGCCCACCGTCTTGTTCTGGTAGGCGGGCGGGTCACCCGGCTGCACCGGGTACGGCAGCCCGAGCCCCGCCTCGCCCTCGACGTGCGCCTGGGCCAGCCATCTCAGCGCCTCCACCTCGTGCCCCGGCCGCACCGGCAGGACCGCCTTGGCCCAGGCCGCGTTGAGGAACTCGTTGCGCCGCTCGTCGCCGTCCTCCTGGATCAGCCAGCCGAGCGAGCTGCCCAGCGGGGCGGGCTGGGTCTCCTCGGTGACCAGGTAGTTGACCCGCCATTCCGGCACGGTGTGCAGCTGCTCGTCCAGGGCGTTGCTCGCGTCGGTGTGGGCGTACCAGGTGAGCACGGTCTGCCCGCCGAGCACCCCGGGATTCTCCATGTCCCAGGGCGGCGGCGGGACCGGATATTTGCCGGCGCTGCCCTGGCTCGGCGGGGGCACGTCGATGGGCCGCCAGTAGTCGGGGGCGACGAAGTACAGCATCTCGTCCACGTCGAAGATCTGCCGGATCAGCTCGGAGCCGAGGTGATCGTCGTCGAAGAGCCGCAGCTGGCGGATCAGGTGGGCGTAGACCGTCTGGCGCTCCTCGTCGCGCAGGTCCTGCGAGGGCCGCGGGCGGATGCCGCTGACCAGCCGCAGCCGGTCGCGCACGGCGTGCCCGTACGCCTCGTGCTGGAGCGCGGCCACCCGGCGGTCGTAGGCGGTCTGGGCTGCCTGGTTGGCGACGTCCACGGCGTGCTTGGCCTCGGGCGTCGGCTCGTAGACCATGATCGCGTCGAACGGCATGAACTTGCGGCCCTCGAAGTTGGCGTACGTGAGCCGGACCTTCAGCACGTTGGCCGCGGGGTCGGGGTTGACGCCGAGGTCGGCGGCGTCGGTGGTGAACCTGACCTGCGCGCCGTGGAAGTCGAGCATGCCGATCTTCTTGAGCGTGGTCCCCGGCGGCGGGGGCGGCAGCGGGAAGTCGAAGCGGAACTCGATGATGTCGTTCGCGCCCACGTCGGGGCGGAAGATGCCGTGGTTGATGTTCTCGTTGGAGGTCTGGTAGGTGTTCTCCGCCTCGTCGTCGGCGCCCTGGTAGAGCACGAACGGCACGGCCAGGTGGTAGGTGACCTGCTGCTCCGCCGGATACGGCCTGACCTCGGGCTTGGGCACCGCGGTGAGGTCGGGGGCGGTGACGACGTGCACCAGCTCGCCGAGGCCGAGCGAGCGGCCGGGCGCGTCGAGGTAGACCTGCCAGCTCAGCCGCGCCCCGATGTGCTGCACCTGGACGCCGATCTTGCGCATCTTGCGCCGCAGCTCGTAGTTGACCAGCTCGTTCGTGGTGTTCTGCACGACGTAGCGGCGGCTGGAGGTGTCGGTGGTCTCGGTGACCGTCTTGAACGTCGTCTTGAAGTTCCGCTTGATCTCGCTGGTGGTCTTGGAGCTCTGCGTGCGGGTGTGCTTGTGCGTCTGCTCCGACGAGCGCTTGACGGTGGTCTGCATCGAGAAGCTGGCGCTGGCGTCGGCGTGGTAGACGCCGGTGTCGACGCCGCCGCTGGCGGTCACGCCGAGGTTGGTGTCGTTGGCGTTGTCCTCCTTGACGGCGTCGGCGAGGTCGTCCTGGTCGGTCAGGCTCTCCTCGACCTTGCGCGAGGTCTCCTCCGCCTGCTCGGCGGTCCGCTCGACCAGCGTGCGGCGGGTGCTGCTCTCGACCACCTCGACCATGCCGCCGGGGCTGATCCACAGGTGGCCCACGGGGCCGCCCAGGAAGGTGTCGAACTCGAAGAAGTACTCCCTGAACAGGTTGACCAGCCCGACCGGCGACAGCACGCCCTGCGCGAGCGCGTCGAAGCGCTCGGCCAGCGCCGCCAGCCCCTCGTCGTCCAGCGCGCGGGCGGCCTGCCCGGCGAACGCGCCGCCGCCGAGGCGGGCCAGCCGCTCGTCGGCGAGCGCCCGGACGGCGCGCAGGGATCCGTTCTGGCCGAACCATCCGGCCAGCGGCTGGTAGACGCCGAACAGCTCGCTGGCGTACGGCAGGGTGCCGGTGAAGTCGTCGGGCGGTCGACCGTTGAACACCGGCGCGCCGACCATGGGCGCGGTCATGACCTGCAGGGGCTGCGCCGTGGTGCCCGCCCCGGCCAGGAAGGGCACCGCGGCGAGCGACTGCCCCAGCGGCGCCTTGGCCATGAGCACCTCGTACGAGGACTCGGCCGACGGCGCGACGAACGAGATCGTCTGGGGCCCCGGCGAGGTGATCTGCCGGCCCGCGTACACGCGGCTGGAGGTGGCGTCCCGCAGCACGAAGGTGCCTTCGAGCTGCGGCACGCCCGGATATTGCTCGGGGCCGCGCACGTCCGCCCGGCGCGGCAGGCCGATGGCGATGCGCTGGCCCGGCGTGAGATCCCCCTGCCCGCCCGGCCCCGGGTTGTTCGTGTCCACCCGGTAGGACCAGATGCTGTATCCGATGCCGGCGGTGGGCCCGGGGATCGCGGCCCGGCCGGCGAAGGTGACCATCAGCACTGAACACCACTCCCTCGTACGAAGACCCCTCGTTGACCAGGGTCAGGGCCGGCCGGGCGCGGCGCATGAGTATGGCCTACTCAACGTGCGCCCGCGGAAGCGGAATGTCACCTCCGGAGGGAGGGCTCGGGCTAGAAGTCCATGTCGCCGCCCGGCATGGCCGGAGCAGCAGCGTGCTTCTCGGGCTTCTCGGCGATGACGGCCTCGGTGGTGAGGAAGAGCGCCGCGATGGAAGCGGCGTTCTGCAGCGCCGAGCGCGTCACCTTGGCCG
>NZ_JBSGFQ010000092.1:0-51797 GCF_053603495.1 Nonomuraea sp. NPDC004186
GGGCCCGAGCCGATCCCGCGCGACCTGCTGGACGAGCTGCCCGAGGAGTACGCGGCCGGCTCCGGGTCGAGACCGCCCGGAGTGTGGCCGATCATGGCCCGGAGCAGCGGATAGTAGGTCAGGGACGCCAGGAGCACGGCCCCGGCCGCCTCCGGATCGTCGACGTCGGCCCGGCCCAGCTCCTTCTGCGCGGCGATCCAGGCGGCCCCCTGGGCGTACACGCCGGCCAGCACCCCCTCCCACATGCGCTCGAACAGATCGGGAAACCCGTCGTACTCGCGCAGCATGATGCGGATGAGATCGCGGTCGCTCTCCAGCGACTCCCAGACCACCCGCGCCATGCGCTCCAGCGCCGCGCGCCCGTCCGCCGGCCGCTCGGCCGTGGCCGCGGCGGCGCGCCGGGCGACGGCCTCCATGTTCTGCCGCACGGCCTCCTCCAGCAGCGCCCGTTTCGACGGGAAGTGCTTGTAGAGCGCGCCCGAGCCGGTGGTCAGCCCGCACGCCGCCTGGATGTCGGCGACCGAGGTCTCGGCGTATCCGCGGGTGGAGAACAGCCGCACCGCCTCGTCGATGAGCCGCTGCCGGGTGACCCCCGGGGTCGATCTCGCCATAGTGAGAGAGTACTCTCTTTCTATGCGAGTGTTCATCACGGGCGGCACCGGCGCGATCGGCCGCCACACGGTCCCTGCCCTGCTCGCCGCGGGGCACACGGTGACCGCTCTTGCCCGCACGCCGGGGAAGGCGGCCGCCCTCAGCAGCCAGGGAGCCGTCCCCCTCACGGTGTCACTGTTCGACCGCGAGGCGCTGGCCTCGGCCTTCGCCGGGCACGACGCGGTGGTCAACCTGGCCAGCGCGATCCCGCCGATGAGCAAGTTCATGAGCGTCACCGCGCACCGCCAGAACAACCGGGTGCGCGCCGACGGCTCGGCCGCCGTCGTGGACGCCGCGCTGGCCGCCGGGGTCGGCCGGGTCGTCCAGGAGTCGGTCAGCATGGTCTACCGCGACCAGGGCGCGCGCTGGATCGACGAGGACGCGCCCGTCGATCACTACCCGATGACCCGGGGCAACTTCGCCGCCGAGTCGAGCGCGCACCGCTTCGGCCGGGAGGGCGGCGGCGCGGGCGTGGTGCTGCGGTTCGGCTGGTTCTACGGGCCGGGGGCCGCGCACAGCGAGGAGATGTACGCCCAGGCCCGCCACCACGTCGGCATGGTGCTCGGTCACCCCGACGGCTACGTGTCCTCCATCCATCTGACCGACGCCGCCGAAGCCGTCGTCGCCGCGCTCGGGGCGCCCGCGGGCACGTACAACGTCGTCGACGACGAGCCGCTGACCAAGCGGGAGTACGCTCACACGCTGGCCCGCGCCGCCGGCACCCGCCTGTGGCTCAGCGTCCCCGGCCGCGCCGCCTACCTCTTCGGCCACCGCCTCACCTCGCTGACCCGCTCACTCCGGGTCAGCAACGCCCGCTTCCGCGCGGCCACGGGCTGGGCCCCGCGCTACCCCAGTGCCCGCGAGGGCTGGCCGGCCACCGCCGCCGTCCTCGCCTCATGACGCCGACGGGGACCGACGAGGCCTATCAGTGGTCCGGGGGCGGTTCCACCAGAGGGACAGGGACAGGGCCGCGGTGATGAGGACGGCGCCGCCGGCGGCGAAGGCGGCGGCCGTGTCCACCCGCTGGTGGATGACGGTGAAGGTGCCGGGCAGGGCGTCGAGGGCGCTCTGGAGCTGGCCGGCGTTCTCGGCGCGGTGGTAGGAGCCGCCGGTGGTCTGGGCGATCTGCTTGAGTGCGGGCTCGTCGATCATGCGGACGTTGCGGCCGCGGTCGAATCCGCCGCGGCCACCGAAGCCGCCGCCCCAGCCACCGAAGCCGCGGCCGTCGAACTGGGAGTTGTCGCAGACCATCGGGGCCGGGTTCGTGGTGCCGAAGCCGATGGTGAAGACGCGGACGCGGCGCAGGGCCGCCTCCTGGGCGGCGGTCTGCGGGTCGACACCCTGGGTGTTGGCGCCGTCGGTGAGCACGACGATCGCGGCCCCGGCATAGCCTGCCCCGCCGCCGTCGGTGGGGTTCGCGCCGGTGGGGGCGACCGACGGGTCGACCTCCGCGATCGCGTCGATCGAGGTGAGCATGGCCTGCCCGATCGCGGTGCCGCGGGACACGGTGAGGCCGTCCAGCGCCTTGATCAGCGAGTCGGTGTCGTCGGTGGGAGGCACGAGCAGCCCCGCGTTGCCCGCGAAGGTGACCAGGCCGATGCGCGGCCCGCCCCGCTGCGACTCGATGAAGTCGGCGGCGGCCTTCCTCGCGGCGGTGATGCGGTTGGGGTCGACGTCCGTGGAACACATGGAGCCGGAGGTGTCGAGCGCGAGCAGGATCGTCGCCGACGTCATCGGCACCGGCACCGACGCCTGCGGTCGCGCGGCCCCGACCGCGAGCAGCGCGAGTCCGGCGATGAAGAGGGCCGCGGGGATCTTCCGCGTCCAGCGCGTACGGCCGGGCAGGGCGCTGCGTACGAGCGCGATCGAGGTGACCCGCACGGCGGCCCGCCGTCGGCGGCGCCCCGCCCACCAGCGGATGGCGAAGATCAGCGGGATGATCAGGACGGACAGCAGCGCCCACGGCCATGACAACGACATTCAGATCACCCGTCCAGACCGGAGCACGGTGAGCGCCGCTCCGGCGGTGAGCAGCGCGAGGGCGAGCCCGATCAGGGCGCCGGCGAGGGGCAGCGGCTCGTCGGAGACGGTGAGCCGCAGATCGATCGTGTCGGCGATCCCGTCGAGCCGCGCGGTGTCGGAGGCGGGGTGGTAGGCGCCGCCGGTGGCCTGCGCGATCGAGGTGAGGGCGTCCTCGTCCAGCGAGGTCTGCAGGCGGTAGCCGTCGACCTGCACCGTCGCCCCTGCCGTGGTGCCGACCCCGACGGTGTGGATGTGGACGCCCGCCTTCTGGGCCACGGCGGCGGCCTGTTCGACGGCCGGATCGCCGGCCCCGCCCTGGTTCTGGCCGTCGGAGAACATCACGATCGTCGCCGACGGCCAGTAGCCGACGTCGGGCGCGGCGCCGTCGCGGCCGATGGCCACCTGCTTGCCGGTGATCAGCGTCAGCGAGGCCGTGATGGCCGTCCCCAGCGAGGTGCTGCCGGTGATCTTCAGCCGGTCGATGGCCTTGAGCGCGATGGAGTGGTCGGCATCGGGACGGGCGGCGGTGAGCCCGCCCCGTGCGAACGCGACGACTCCGATGTCGACGCTGTCCGGCTGCGCCGCCACGAACGCGCGGGCCGCCCGCTGCGCTCCCGCCAGCCGGGTGGGCGTGACGTCGTCGGCGCCCATGCTGTTGGAGACGTCGATGGCGAGGATGACGGTGCCCGCGGTCCGCGGGACCGGCACCATGGCCGCCGGTCCGGCGGTGGCGACCGCGAGTACGGCGACGCCGGCGATCGTCAGGCCGCTGCCGAGGTACGCCCGCCGCGCACCCGGTACGGCGACGCCGGCGGCGGCGAGCGCGGCCGTGCGGCGGCGCGCCGAGACGACGGCCGCCCAGGCGAGCGCCGCCGTGACGATCAGTCCGACGGCCAGCAGCAGCGGGGAGGACAGGGTCATGAGGGTGCCGTGCTCGACAGGCTCGGTCATGGCGATCGGTCCCGGGTTCGGGCGACGACCTCGACGAGCGCCTCGGCCAGGTCGCGGTCGGTGTCGACGCGGTGTACGGGCACCCCGGCCCGGCGCATGCCCGCCGCGAGCCGGGCGTCGCGGGCGTCGACGGCCTCGCGGAAGCGCACCCGCAGCAGCGGGTCGGCGGAGTCGACGACGAGCTGCTCGCCGGTCTCGGCGTCCTCGACCACGATCAGCCCGGCCTCGGGCAGCACGTCGTCGGCCGTGTCCACGATGCGCAGCGCGACGACCTCGTGCCGCCGGGCCAGGCGCTGGAGCGAGCGCTCCCAGTCGCCCTCGCCGATGAAGTCCGACAGCACGACGACGAGCGCGCGGCGGCGCGCGAGCCGTCCGGCCGCATCGAGCATCTCCGCCAGGTCGGTGGTGGTGCCACCACGCGCCGTTCCGGCGGTGCGTTCCAGCTCGGCGCCGATCCGCAGCGCGTGCCGCCGGGAGGTGCCAGGCGGCACGACGCGCAGCATCCCCGTGTCGAACAGCAGGGCGCCGACGCGGTTGCCGCCCCGGCCGAACAGCCGGGCCAGGACGAGCGCGAGCTCGGCCAGCACGTCGTGCTTGCCGCGCCCCGGCCGGCCCGCCAGCATCGACGCCGACCGGTCGAGCACGAGCCACACCGTCAGCTCGCGGTCCTCGGTGAACACGCGCAGGTGCGGCTCGTCCAGCCGCGCGGTCACGTTCCAGTCGATGTGCCGGGCGTCGTCGCCGTCGCCGTAGGGGCGCAACCCGGTGAAGTCGATCCCGGAGCCGCGGTGCGCGGTGCGGTGGGCGCCCTGGAGCCGGCCGTCCAGCCTGCGGACGACCTTCCACTCCAGGCGGAGCAGCAGCTTTTCGGGGGCGGTGGCCATGGCGGCTCAGCGGTTCTGCAGGACGACGTCGGGCGCGCGGACGGCCCCGAGCACCCTGGTGATGATCGTGTCGGCGTCGACGTCGTCCGCGAGCGCCTCGTACGACAGCACGAGGCGGTGGCGCAGCACGTCGAGCGCGAGCTCGGACAGGTCGTGCGGCAGGACGTAGTCGCGGCCGCGCAGGAACGCCAGCGCCCGGGCGCCCGTGACCAGCGCGATCGACGCCCGCGGGCTCGCCCCGTAGGTGACGTACCGCTCCAGCTCGCCGAGCCCGGCCGTCGCGGGCGAACGCGTCACGGCGACCAGCCGGACCGCGTAGTCGACGATCGCCGGATCGACGTACACCTGCTGGGCGCGGGCCCGCATCGCGATCAGATCCTCGGCGGTCACCATCGCCTGCGGCGGCTCCGGCGGACGCAGCGCGCGTTCGACGATCGCCTGCTCCTCGGACTGCGTCGGATAGTCGACGACCACCTTCATCATGAACCGGTCGACCTGCGCTTCGGGCAGCGGGTAGGTGCCCTCCGACTCGATCGGGTTCTCCGTCGCCATGACCAGGAACGGCTCGGGCACCCGGAACGTCTCACGGCCGATCGTCACCTGATGTTCCTGCATCACCTCCAGCAGGGCGCTCTGCACCTTGGCGGGGGCGCGGTTGATCTCGTCGGCCAGCAGCAGGTTGGCGAACACCGGGCCGAGCTCGGTCCTGAACTCCCCGGAGTGCTGGTGGTAGACCCGCGTGCCCACGAGGTCGGCGGGCACCAGGTCGGGGGTGAACTGGACGCGCTGGAAACTCCCGGCGATCGCGGCGGCCAGCGACCTCACCGCGAGCGTCTTGGCCAGGCCGGGCACGCCCTCGACGAGCAGGTGGCCGTCGGCGATCAGCGCGACGGCCATGCGCTCCAGCAGCACGTCCTGCCCGACGATCGTGCGTTTGACCTCGAACAGCACCTGTTCGAGCGGATGAGCCGGCTCGGGGGACTTGGTCGAGGTCATCGTCTTCCTTCTCGAGATGTGTCCGGTCAGATCTGGGGTCCTTCGCCCAGCGGGCCGTCACCGTCACCGCCGCCCAGGGCCACGCCGATCGGCACGGCGAACGCGATGCCGGCGAACGCCTCGTCGCCGCCCGGGTCGGCGATCGAGACCACGATCCCGATGACCAGGCCGCGAGCGTCCAGGAGCGGACCGCCGGAGCTGCCCGGGTTGACGGAGGCGTCGAACTGGATGAGCCCGCCCAGGTCGCGGTCGCCTTCTTCGGTGGTCCGGTTCAGGCCCGACACGACGCCGGTGGAGACGCTGTAGGTCAGGCCGAGCGGGTTGCCGATCGCCACGACGGGCGCGCCCACGGCCACGGCGCCGCCGAGCGTCGCCGGGACGACGATCTCCGGCAGCTTCGCGGGCTTGAGGGCCGCGACGTCGCGCTTGGGGTTCGACGACACGACCACGGCCTTCGCCTTGGTGCCGTCGGCGAACGTCAGGTTGACGTCCTTCGTGCCCTTGATGACGTGGTGCGCGGTCAGGATCGTCCCGTCCTCGGCCGCGATCACGCCGGTTCCGAGCGACTTCCCGGCCTGGATGACCACCACCGACGGCCCTATCCTCTCGAAGACCTCCGCCGTCGTGAGCGTCGCGCTGGGGGTCGGCGTCGGGCTCGGCCTGGGCGCGGCTGCTTCGCCGTTCCCGCCGCTGCTGCCCAGCCAGTACGCCAGCGCCGCCACGAGGACGAGCACGCCGCCCCCGACGACGAACCGCCGAGCCCTCCCGGCCCCGGCTCCCCGAGCCTCGGCCGCATCGGCCTCCTGCGGCACGTGCTCCATCGCCCCATAGTCATAAAACTGAGCTCAAAGTGCCACAAAATCCACCTGAGAACTCCATGAGAACCGGTGGAGCCTGCCGCGCGGGCGCCGGCACGGATCCGGCGTCCGCGTGCTGCCCCGCGACCGGGTCGTCGCGCCTGCCGTGATCAACGGGCAGGCCGCGCCTGTCAGCCCAGCTTTTTCAGGTTGACGGCCTGCTTGAGGAAGACGACGCCGTCGATCGTGTCGAGCTGGGCCGGGTCCAGCGGGAAATAGGCGAAATCATCGGAAACGCGCTTGGCGGGCTTCGTGACGGCCTCGGCCAGGCGGCGGGCGTCGATGAGAGAGTGGTCCCACGGGAGCGTGGACAGCATGCCCTCGACGGTGTCCGGGGACGGAATGTCGTCGCCGACCGTGCCGAAGGCCGAGGCCAGGAAGGCGAACCGGCCTCCCAGGTGCGTCTCGGCGATCGCCCCCGCGCTCCACCACTCCAGCTGCTGGTCGCCGAACGGCATGAAGGTCTTGTTCCGCTGCAGGTGGAGGTTGGAGGCGAAGACCAGGGCCGGGCCGTTCTCGGCGATGGCGCGCAGGTTGGCGGCCATCATCGCGTCCCGCAGCGCCGACAGCCGGGCCCACCGTTCCGGGGAGGCGTCGGCCATCCAGTAGTGGTAGCGGAGCAGGCCGATGGCGGTGCGCCCGTACAGTTCCGCCCGCTCCCTGTCCTCCGCGCTCAGCTGCGGCGCCTGCGTGTCGAGCGCCGCCAGCAGGTCGTCGGCGATCAGCCGCAGCCGCTGGGCGTCGGCGGACTGGCCGATCGACTGGGACGGGTCCATGGCGGTGGCCTCGTTCGACCACCGCTCGTCCGGGCCCAGCAGCGTGTCGAGGGTTTCCCTGCCGCACAGGAGCGGGCCGTCGAGGAGGTCGTGGAGGCCGGTGAGCGCCTGGCGGGGGCTCGCCGCCCAGTACTCCAGAGGGCCGTCGAACCCGAAGAACCGGAGCTTCTCATCATGCTCCTCGTTGTAGGCCCGCATCCAGCGTACGAGCTCGCGGTTGGCCGGTGACGTGCCGAAGGCGTGGCTGAAGCCGCGTTCCATGACGTCGTCGAGCGTGCCCGCGCCCGTCGTCACGTAGTCGTCCACCACGAGGCCCATGAGGCAGTCGCTCTCGATGGCGAACGACCGGTAGCCCTCGTGCTCGACCAGATGCCGGAAGATCTCGTTGCGCAACTCGCCGAGCTCTCCCACGAAGTGCCTGGCCTCGCCCAGGCCGAGCAGCAGGGGCCGGGCGGGAAGCGACCGGAGGAACGCCGAGATGTTCGCGCCATCGACCGGCCGGGCCGTGTCCTTGATGTCCATGCCTTCAACCGTATCGTTGAACACTCGGTGTAAACTTTTTCCCGGATATCCTCGCTATCGTCGCGATGGACCTTCAATCGAGGATGCATCCGCGAGGCGAGTGGACCCGGCGCGCGTTCCTCAGCCCGCGGCCTGCCCGTCGCAGAACACCTCGTTGACGAGCCTCCGCGTCGCCTTCTGGAACGCCTCCGCCAGGGACAGCTCGGCGTCGTCCACGTAGTTCAGCGCGGCGGTCAGGGTCCTGCCGCCGTCGGGCGTGCTGTACATCAGCGCCCCGTGGCCGGCGATGCCGCCGTTGTGGGAGATGACGGTGCCGCCGCACTCCGTGTCCTGCACGAACACCCCCAGCCCGTAGCCGGCCTTCGGCTCCGGCGTGCACATCTCGGCCAGCAGCTCGGCCGGCAGGAGCTTGCCGCCCATCAGCGCGGAGATGAACGTGTGCAGGTCCTGGGTGGTCGAGATCATGTCACCACCGGTGGAGATCCAGGAGGGGTTCTGGCGGGTGACGTCGACCGTCTCCTGCCGGCCGGGCTCCCCGTACCGGTAGTAGGCGTGGGCGTGCGGCTCGGGGATCTCCGGCGAGGTGTCCGGCACCACGGTGCCCGTCAGGCCGAGCGGCCCCAGGATCAGCCGCCGCATCTCCTCGGCCAGCGAGCGGCCGGTGACCTTCTCGATCAGCAGCCTGGCCAGCACGTAGTTGGTGTTGGAGTAGCTCCAGTCGGTCCCCGGCTCGAACCGCGCCGGCTTGGACAGCGCCAGCCGTACCAGCTCCTCGGGCCGGTACGTCCTGAACCGGTTGTCCACCCACTCCTGGCCCGACCAGACGATCCCCGGCACGTGCTCGGGGTAGTAATCGCCGGTGAAGTTGAACACCCCGCTGGTGTGCTGCAGCAGCATCCGCACCGTGATCCGCCGGTCCAGCCCGAACTCGGGCAGGTAGTCCTCCACCGGAGTGTCCAGCCCGATCCTGCCCTCGCCCACCAGCTGCAGCACCACGGTCGCAGTGAAGGTCTTGGTGTTGCTGCCGATCCGGACGTGCCCGTTCACCGGCGGCTCGGCACTCTGGCCCAGCTTGCGCCGGCCGGCACTGCCGACCCACTCGCCCCGCTCATCGTGCACGCGCAGCGTCACCCCGGTGAAACCGGAATCGACGATCTCCTGGATGGCCTTCTGCAGCTCCGGGCGATCCACCCCGGACGGCAGGGTGACCGAAGCGGCGTCGAGGGCTGCGGTGATCTTGCGGACCATCTCCGCCACGGCGGGGCTCGGCCCGCCCTGGTGGGTGGCTGCTTCGAGGGCGACGACGACGGTGCTGCGGAAGTTGCCGGCCTCGGCCGGGTCCTGCTCGTTGAGCAGGCTCATGGCGGCGGTCAGGGCCGGCAGCACGTGGTCGGCGAGCTCGGCCACGGACTTGCCGTTCAGCTTGATGTCTCTGGTCTTCGCGGCGAGCACGTGGCCGACCAAGCCGGTCGCGGAGGCCAGGGCGATGGAGCCCTCGGTGGCGATCCTGTGGGGCGAGCCTGCGGCGCCGGCGGCGGCCAGCAGCGAGACGGCACCGTACGCGGCGGTCCGCAGGGTGAGCTTGTCCTGGTCGGTGAGGGTGACGGACATGGGAGGCTCCTTCAGTACTGTGGCAGCTGAACGGACAGGCGCTGAACCGTTCATGGCGTCCACCATCTCCGACCGCTCTGATACCGGACCGTCGCCGCCCTGACGCGGCCGCTGACGCGAGACGGCGAGCGCGCCGGTGGCCCCTCAGGCGACGTGTCCCAGGGCCAGGGCGGCGATCAACGGGCCCAGGTAGAGCAGGGGAAAGACGACGGTCGAGTACGAGCGCGCCCGGAGCACGGTGACGACGGCCCCGGCGAAGTACAGCACCAGGCCGATTCCGGCCAGCACGCCGACGACCGGCACGAACAGGCCGGCCAGCAGGCCGGCCGACCCTGCGGCCTTGGCCGCGCCGAGCCAGGTCCACCACGAGCGGGGGACGCCGTAGTCCGTCAACGGCTTCACGACCCACTCGGCGCAGCGGAGGAGGGAGAAGGCGGAGAAGCCCACCCAGAGGGCGGCCAGGACGGTGACGACGGTTGCGGTGGTGGACATGGTGACGCTCCTCAGCTGGTGCTTTCTTACGACACCGATCCTGCGGGCCCCGGTTGATAGATCCGCGATACGTTCACGATGCGCGAGGGACCCGGCGGCCCCCCAACTCCCGGCGACCGCCGATCATCGGTACGCGGCCAAGCGGGGCTGGTGGATCGCCGGGACGACTCCGCCGTCATCGCGGCGTCCCTGGACGTACCGGAGTGCTTCGCGGTGCTCTTCGACCGGCATGCCACCGCGCCGCACCGCTACGCCAAAGCGGGAAGGTGATCTCGCCGACGACGGGCGACCGCGTTCCGTCGGCGATCGTGCGATAGGTCGAACCCGCGTCCCACTCGACCCGCCGCCCGCTCGCGAGCGAGTCGTGCGCGTCCGCGGCCAGCTCGGGCTCCACGCCGACCACGCGGGTTCGCGGGGGCAGCGACGCGACCACGACTCCCACCCCCGAGATCAGCCCGCCGCCGCCGATCGGCACGAGCACCGTGTCGATGTCGTCCAGCTCTTCGAGCATCTCCAGGGCGAGCGTTCCCTGCCCGGCGATGACGTCGGCATGGTCGTACGGCGGGATCAGCGTCATCCCCCGCTCCGCCCGCACGGCGTCGGCGACGAGCTCGCGCCGGGCGCCGGGCGCGATGATGACCTCGGCGCCCAGCGCCCTGGTCGCCTCCACCTTGACCGGCATCGCCGCGTCCGGCATGACGATCACGGCGGGAATGCCCGCCGCGCGTGCGGCCCATGCGACCGCCTGGCCGTGGTTGCCGCTCGAGTGCGTGACGACGCCGCGTGCGCGGGTGCCCGGCTGGAGCCGCCCGATCGCGTTCACGGCTCCGCGGAGCTTGAAGGCCCCGATCGGCTGCAGGCTCTCGGCCTTCAGCCAGAGCTCGCCTTGTGCCCAGGAGGCCGACAGCAGGGGCGTCCGTACGACGTCGCCGGCGCTCCGGGCGTGCGCCGCGACGACGTCAGCGATCTTCACGGGAAGCGCGGACCCCATTCAGGCTCCGTCCCGCACGGCGATGGCGTCCAGCTCGACCCGGGCGCGATAGGGCAGCTCCGCGACGGCGACGCAGGTACGGGCCGGCAGCGGCTCGGGAAGGGTCTCCTGATAGACGGCGTCCATGGCGTTGCGGTCGTCCATCGACACCAGATAGACGGTGATCTTCACGACGTGGCGGAACTCCAGACCGGCCGACGCCAGTTTGCTCCGCAGGTTCGCCAGGGCCTGCCACGTCTCCTCGGCGATGCCGCCCGCCACGCGGATGGGCTGACGCGATCGGCGTGCCGTCCGAACCGTGACCACCCCGGCTGGTACGGCGATACAGGAGGAAATCGTGAGGATACCCCCCCATCAGTCCCGGTGAACTGTCCGACGAGCAACGCCCGCTCGACGAACGGGTTCGGCAGATCATGAGCGGGCTGCGGACGCCGTTCACCTCGACCGACGAGAGCGGTGCGTTGATCGGGCCGTTTCCCGTGATGCTGCGCTTTCCCGGCCTCGCCCGGCCGCTGCTGGAGTGGTTCACGACGGTCACGAACGGCAGCGTGCTCCCGGCGCGGGTGCGTGAGGTCGCCATCCTCACCACGGGTGCACGGTACGGCGCCGCGTACGAGCTCTACTCTCACAGCAGGATCGCGGTGGAGACGGGGCTGCCGGACGGGGTCGTCGCGGGGCTGGTCACCGGGCAACGGCCCCCGGAGCTGACGCGGGAGGAGTCGGTCGCGCACGATGTGGCCGCTTGCCTCTATGCCGGCGCGCCACTTCCTGGAGCGCTCTATCGCTGCGCCGTCGGCGCCTTCGGCGAGTTGGGCACGGCGGAACTCGTCTTCCTGATCGCGCAGTACGCCGCCATCTCGATGGTGCTCAACGCCTATGACGTCCCGCTGCCACCGGACGCGGAGTGACACCGGGCGTCGTCGAGTGAGCGCCGGCTTCCTGGACCAGCGGTCTAGTCCCGCGGGCGGAAGGGGCAGGTCAGCGGCGGCCGAAATTCGGATCGCCGGTGGATGGCGGCGGCGACGCGTTCGAGAACACTGGCCAGGCCGGTTCCCCGAAGGAAGGTCTGCCTGTGTTCGAACGGCTCTCTGATCGCGCTACGTCGATCGTCTTCATCGTCCTCGTGCTCACGATCTCGCTGGGCACCGCCGGCATCGCCGGAGGGCTCGTCCTCGCCCTCTCGCCGCTGCTCGTCGTGATGGCCATGCTGCTCGTCATCACCCGAGAGGGGTATTCCAGAGACGGGTGGCGCCGACTCGGTATGGGACGGCTCGGCCTGCGGACCTGGCCGCTCGCGCTCGCCACCACCGCCGGCGTCTGCCTGCTCGCCACCGCGGGTGCGGTCGCGCTCGACTTCGGCCGGTTCACCGCGCCGCAGGGCGACTGGCTTCAGTCGGTGATCGCCGTGTCCGTCACCGGGCCGATCCTGTCGTTCGCGGAAGAGATCGGCTGGCGGGGCTACCTGCAGCCGCGGCTCGCGTTCCTGGGCGAGCGCTCGGCGATGCTCGTGGTCGGGCTGGTCTGGATCGCCTGGCACCTGCCGTACATCCTGTTCACGCCGTACTACCACAGCGAAGGAGACCGAAGCCTGGTGCTCCTGCTGTTCGGCGGCTCGGTGATCGCGTTCTCGTTCCTCTTCGGGTATCTGCGCGTCATGTCCGGCAGCGTGTGGCCGGTCGTGCTGGCCCACTTCGCACACAACGCCACCTTCGCCCTGTTGCTGGAGCACGCGATCTCGACCGGGCAGCCCGTGGTGGTGCGCGAGTACCTGGCCGGTGACACCGGGCTGTTCGTGCTCGCCGGCACGGCGGTCTGCGCCCTCGCGATCGGGATCAGCCGGTCAGCCCCTGTGTCTGCGCGAGGATGACCGCCTGCACACGGTCGCGTAGCTCGAGCTTGCGCAGCACCGAGCCGAGATGCGTCTTGACGGTCGACTCCGCCAGCTGAAGCCGCGCGGCGATCTCGGCGTTGGTGAGTCCCAGGCCGACGGAGGCGAGGATCTCGCGTTCGCGGGTGGTGAGACGCTCCAGTCTGGACGCGGCGGCGGGCGGGGGCTCGGCGGGTGTGGTCACGGGCGGTGCGAGGACGAACGAGTCGATCAGGCGACGTACGAGCCTCGGCGCGACAGGCGCCTCCCCGGCGGCGGCCGCCCGGATCGCCGCCAGCAGCTCCGCCGCGCCCGCGTCCTTGAGCAGGAACCCGGCCGCCCCGGCTCGAAGGGCGGCCAGGACGAGCTCATCGTCGTCGAACGTGGTCAGCATGACGACGTGTGGCGGGTCGGGTGTGGCCAGCAGCCGCCGGGTGGTCTCCACACCGTCGAGCCCCGGCATGCGGATGTCCATCAGGACGACGTCCGCACGGTGCTCCGGCCGCCGCAGCGCGTCCAGGGCCGTCTGCCCGTCGGCGGCCGATCCGACGACCCGCAGGTCCGGGGTGGCGTCGAGGATCATCTCGAACCCCGTCCGTACCAGCTCCTGGTCGTCCACCAGGAAGACGCGGATAACGCGGCCGGGGCTCATCGCTCGCCACTTCGCCCGGTGCCGCCCGGCGCGGCGGCAGAGCCCGCGGGTCGCGCGGAAGGCGGCAGAACGGCGACGGGGATCGCGGCATCGACCACGAACCCGCCGCCGGGGCGTGGACCTGCCTCCAGGGCCCCGCCCAGAGCGCGCAGGCGCTCCCGCATGCCGTCGAGGCCGTAGCCGGGCCTGGAGCCGTGGTCCGTGATCGCGTCGGCGACACCGACTCCGTCGTCCTCGACTCGTACCATGATCCCTCCCTGCGTCCTCGCGACCACCACATGCGCTGCCGCGTACGGGCCGGCGTGCTTCAACACGTTCGTCAGTGACTCCCGGACGACACGGAGCACAGCAAACCGTATCGCGGTGGGAACGTCGTCGAACGCGGCCGGCTCGGCTTCGACCTCCACGGCGAGTCCCGCCGCCCGTACCGAGTCGACGAGCTGCCGCAGCTCGGCGAGTCCGAGCCCGGCCCCGCGCAGTTCGTCCGGCCCGTCGGCGTCGGCCTCACGGAGAACCTCGATGACGCCACGCACCTCGGTGAGGGCCGACCGCGCGGTACGCCCGATGGTGGCGAAGACCCTTCCCGCGTCCCCGCGGTCCCAGGGTTGCGCGTGCTCGGCGGCGTACTCCGCGCCGTCGGCCTGCACGATCACGACGGTGAGAGAGTGGGCCACGATGTCGTGGATCTCCCGTGCCGCGGCGACACGTTGCTGCTGCACGACGAACCGTTCGCGGTGCAACCGGCTCTCCTCGAGCCGGGCACTGGCCTCACGCAGCGCACTCATGTTGGCCTGGCGGCCGCGGACGAGATTGCCGATGACCCAGACCAGCACCGACAGAACCCCCAGAACCACCGCGTTCTTGAACACGTTGACCAGGTATTCCGGCGGCGTGCTCCATCGGAGACCGGCGAGCACGCTCCCGGCCAGCGCGGCACCGAGGGCGAGCAGGCGGATCGGCAGAGAGACGACGTGCGCGGCAACGGTGTAGACGACGACCGCCTGCGCGATGTCGGCCGGCAACGGGATCGGCACCACCATGAGCTGGACGCCGAAGACCGCGGCCGACCAGAGGAGTACCGCGGTCGGGAAGCGTCGCCGCACGACGAGCGGGAGAATGGCCGCCGTCGCGACGAGGAAGGCGGGCAGCCCCGCAAGAGCGCTCGGCAGGCCGGAAACCAGCCACATCAAACCGGTCAGTGCCAGATCCAGCCGCCTGGGGTGCTCGCGTGACCACTGGTCGATGCGTGCGGCGAGGAAAGTCCGCTGTCTCAAAGGGCTCCCGATCCTTCGTGACCGTCCCGCCGAAGCGGCCGCCCCAGGATAGAGGCCCGGCCGCCGGCGCGGACACCTGGCACAATGCCCGACATGCAGACATCGGACCCGAAAGCGGACCTCCATCACTATCTCAAGACCGTCCGCGCGTCCCTCCTGTGGAAGCTCGACGGCCTCTCCGAGTACGACGTCCGCCGCCCCCTGACTCCGACCGGCACCAATCTCCTCGGTCTCGTCAAACACCTGGCCGGCGTCGAGCTCGGCTATTTCGGCGACACCTTCGGCCGCCCGTCCGGCGAGCCGCTGCCCTGGCTCGAGCAGGACGCCGAGGCGAACGCGGACATGTGGGCGACGCCCGACGAGTCCCGCGAGCAGATCATCGCCCTCTACCGTCGCGCCTGGGCCCACGCGGACGCCACGATCGAGGAGCTGCCCCTGGACGCGACCGGTGAGGTCGCCTGGTGGCCGGCCGAGCGCAACCCCGTCTCCCTGCACCGCGTCCTCGTCCACGTGCTCGCCGAGACCAACCGCCACGCCGGTCACGCCGACATCGTCCGCGAGCTGATCGACGGCGCCGTCGGCCGCCAGGACAACGACCTCCTGCCGGGCGCCGACGAGACGTGGTGGACGGACTACCGCGAACGCCTCGAACAGGCCGCCCAGAAGCAGGCCGGCCACCGATGAGTTCGGCGGCCGGGCCTGGTCTCTACCGATGTACCTGCAAACTCCGCACGTGATCAGTGAGGGACCATGAGCACGAACGCACTACCGCCCGTCGTCGACGCCGACACCTGGCAGCGTCAGCTCGAAGCACTGCGTGCCCGGGAGAAGGCCGCGACCCGGGAACTCGACGCCGTCGCCGCCCAGCGCCGCCGCCTGCCGATGGTGAGGATGCCGGACTACACCCTCGAGGGCGAGGACGGACCGGTTCGGCTGGCGGACGTCTTCGAAGGCAAGAAGCAGCTGATCGTCTACAACCACATGTGGTTCCCGGGCAAGGAGTGGCAGTGCCCGGGCTGCACGGGGTTCACCTCGCAGTTCACCCGGCTGGAGTTCCTGGACAGCTACGATGCCCGCTTCGTCGTCGTCACCCAGGGCCCGATCGACGAGGCGCTCGCCTACAAGCGGCGGGTCGGGAACAGGATGACCTGGTACTCCACCGCGAACAGCCCGTTCGGCGCCGACGTCGGCGCACCGCCCGGAGAGGGCTTCGCCGTCAACGTGTTCCTGCGTGACGACGACACCGTCTATCGCACCTGGCACACCAACGGCCGGGGCACCGAGCAGCTCACCCACACCTTCGCGCTGATCGACCTGCTGCCGTACGGGCGGCAGGAGGAGTGGCAGGACTCGCCCGACGGCTGGCCGCAGTCGCCCACCTACAGCCGGTGGTCCACCTCCGAGGACCTGGCCGCGCTCTACGGCCCGGACACCGCCTAGGCCGCAGGGGGGACGAGCTCGTAGTCCGGGATCGTGGCTTTCCGCCGCTGGTACGCCTGCTCGTCCGCCTCCCCCGCCGCCGCCTCGGGGATCTCGACGCTGCCGAGGTAAGGCCCCTTCAGGCAGTGGTCGCACCAGAAGTGGGCCTCACCGACGAGCAGGTGAGGGATCCGGAGCCGGTACACCAGGCGGAGGCAGGCCTGTCCGCAGTTCGGGCAAGGCCCGGAGATCGGTCCGGGCAGCTCGTCACGGGCCTGCTCGTAGGCGTGCAGCCAGCTCTCCCATCGGAGCGCCTGGTCATGGGTGTTCGGCAACGGGTCCGCCTCGGTGCTGTCCTCTGCGTACACGTCCATATTCCGTCACTGGTTACGTGGATGGTTGGCCCACCACTCGTCCTCGAAGGCGTAGGCCCGGTCCTCATACGGTCCCGCTTCTTCCATGGACCTCGGATAGACGCCGCCCTGGCGCAGGTCCTCGACGTGGTACCGCTCGTGGGCGAGGGTGCGGGCCAGCAGTTCCTCGCTGCGGAAGGCCGCTCGCCGGAGCAGGACCGTCTGGTCGGGATAGGTCACCCCGGCCAGCCCGTCCATCCTCTTGTCGATCTTGATGGTCAGGTCGTCGATCCGGATGTCCCAGTCCTGGGCCACCCGCCGGACCGTGTCCATGTTCATCGGGAGCCTGGCGGCCCAGCGCGGCCGGTCGCCGGCGCGTGCCAGCACGAAGGGGTCGTCGGCGGCGAGCGGCCCGCGCGCCCCCGTGCCGGATCCGTCTCCGGCGCTCCCGGTCCCGAGCGGACCGGGCGTGGAGAGGCAGGAGGAGCCGGCGCCCGTCACGCCGCGGCAGGGGTCCAGCCGCACCGCCGGGTCCTGCGGGACGCCCGGGCCCGGATCGACGCGGCAGTCCTGCATCGCGTCCGCGCCGAACACCCCCGAGCACTGGCCGACGACGTGCGGGGCCGGGGCGAACCCGCCGTTGGGCTGCCCGTCGCCCGCCCCGGCCTCGGTCGGCGTGAATGCCACGCCGACCTTGTCCAGGATCTTGTCGATGGCGTTGTCGACCCTGTGCGTGAGCCCCTTGTCGAGCGCGTCGGCCAGCGAGGTGCCCGCCGGACCGGGCAGCCGGTCGTGGTCGATGGGACCCGGCCTGGTCGCGCGCGTCTTCGCGGCGATGTCGGCGAGCTCCTGGGGCGTGGGCGGCGGAGGCGGTGGCGGAGGATCCGTCTTGGGTGTCTTGTGCGGCCCCTTCCCGCCCGTGCCGGGGGTGTCCTCGCCCGGGCCGCCGCCGGTCTTGCCCTTGCCCGGCGAGCTGCCGCCGTCCGGATACTCGATGTACGGCCCGCTGCCGTCCGGCCAGCCCTTCCACCAGTTGTTCTTCCACCACTTGCCCGCGAAGTAGCCCAGGCCCGCGCCGACGCCGACCGCCGCGAGACAGTAGAGCCACACCGGACCGCAGACCCGTGAGCCGCGCGCGGCCGCGCCGACCTCCCCGCCGCCGACGAGGATGTAGTCGGCCGCGTTCCAGATCGGCCGGGCGATGTCCACCTTGACGACCTTGATCACTTCTTTGGCCGTGCCGCACACGAAGGCGGGGCAGCCGAAGTGGCCGGTCGGGTCCACTCGGTTGAGCGGGTCGCCGTCCGCGTAGGTGAAGCGGTTGCCCTTCATCGACGGCACCGGATCCACCTCGAGCGTGTCCCTGCTGGGGAACGCGCCGGTGCCGGGGTCGTACCAGCGGGCGGCCATGTTGACCTTGCCGCTGGCCGGGTCGGTCCAGCCGCCCTGGTAGCCGACGCCCCGCTTGGTGCCCGAACTGGCGACGACCTTCCCGTACGGGTCATAGGCCACCGAATCGGTCAGCGCGCCCGCGCCGGAGAAGGTGGCGGTGAGGTCACCGTGCCGGTCGGTGTAGGCGTACAGGCCCGCGACGGAGACGAGGTCGCCGGCCGGGTCCCTGCCGTAGAGCTCGGCGCCGGCCGCGGCCGGGGTGTTGCCCAGCCCGGAGTAGCTGAACGCGACCCCCGCGGTGGAGGCGAGCCGGTCCAGCCCGTCGTAGGCGTAGGTCGTGGCGCCGTCGCTGATCATCCGGTCGAACGCGTCGTAGCTCGTCGCGCTCGCGCTCCCGCCGGTCGGCGTCCTGGATCTGAGGGTGCCGCGCGCCGTGTAGGCGTAGCCGGCCGATCCGTCGGAGACCAGTTGGTTGCGCGCGTCGTAGACGGCGGCGGCCGGGCCGGCCTTGGTCCGGTTGCCCGCGTCGTCGTACTCGTAGGCGACCGAGTTCCACGAGGTCAGCCTGCCCGCCAGGTCGTAGCCGTAGGTGTTGGCCCCGGCGCCCGCCGTACCGGTCGTGGTCTTGCTGGTGAGCCGGTCGGCGTCGTCGTAGCCGTAGCCGATGGCGGCCAGCGTCGCGCCCGCGGTGGTCTTGAGCGTGTCGGAGGTGGGCCGGTGCAGCGCGTCGTACTCGAAGGAGCGCTTGGCGCCGCCGTAGTCCACTCCCTTGAGCTGGTCCATCGAGTCGTAGGTGTAGGTCGCGGTCCCGCCGGTGAGCGGGTCGCGGACCGTGGCGAGGCGGCTGCCCGCGTCGTAGTCGTAGGTGGCGGTGCCCGCCTTGTCGGTGCGGGTCTTCATGCGGCCGTCGGCGTCGTAGGTGAAGGACGCCGTGCCGGACGGCCCCGCCGTGCTGACGAGGTGATCGCGATCGTCGTAGCCGAAGGTGTCGCCCCCGGCCGAGGTGAGCCGGCTCACGGCGTCGTAGCCGAAGCTGTGGGCGGTCGTGGCGCTCTCGGCGCCCGCGCCGGTCTCCGCGGTGAGCCGGTCCAGCGCGTCGAAGGTGCGGGCGACGGTGACCCCGCCCGGCTTGGTGACCTGGAACGGGCGGCCGGCCGCGTCGTAGTCGGTGATCGTCTGGCGCTGGGCGGGCGTGGTGTACGCCGTGGTCGCCGGGACGAGCATCGCCGTCTGGAGGTTCCACGGATTGTAGGCGTACGAGGTCGCGTTGCCGTTGCCGTCGGTGAAGCGGGTCCGGTTGCCCACCGCGTCGTAGCCGAAGGTCGTGGTGACGGTGTGCGTGGACGTGGTCTTCTCGTGCTGGCCGGTCATCCGGTTCAGCGCGTCGTAGTTGTAGGTGGCGACCCCGCCGCCGGGGCGGTCGACGGTGACCGGGTTGCCCCCCGCGTCGTAGCCGATCGTCATCGACCGCAGCCGGCCGCCCGACGCGTCGAGGTCGGCCATCGCGGTCGCCCGGCCTGCGCCGTCGTACGCGAGGGTGCTGCCGGTGCCGTCCGGGTTGACGACCTTGGTCACCCGGCCGGCGTGGTCGCGGGTGTACCAGTGGGCCTGGTTCAGCGGGTTGACGTCGACCACGACCTCGCCCGCCGCGTTGTAGCCGAACTGGCTGCGCGCGCCCGACGGCGTGTTGACGTAGGTCAGGTTGCCCGCGTCGTCGTACTCGTAGGTCGTGGTGTACCCGGCCGCGGCCGGCGTGCGTTCGACGGCGGTGGTGGAGATCCGGCGGCCGAGGTCGTCGTACGTCGCCCCGGTCACCCGGCCCGCCTGGTCGCGCGTCCAGAGCCACTCGCCGGCCGCGTCGAAGCCCGACCGCGACCGGTTGCCCGCCGCGTCCGTGGTGGCGACCACGTTGCCCAGCTGGTTGTAGGTGTAGGTGTCGCCGTGGCCGAGCGCGTCCACGACGCTCGTCATGCGGCCCAGCGCGTCGTACGTCCTGGTGGTGCTCCCGGTCACCGTGGCTCCGGCGCCGAGCTGCGTGTAGGCGGGCAGGGTGAGGACGAGCGGCCGGCTCATGGCGTCGTAGGTGATCGTGGTCCGGTAGCCCTCGGCGTCCTCGCTCGTCACGACGTCGCCGAAGCTGTTGAAGCCGGTCCGCGTCGTCGGCCTGACGTTGTACGGCGCGCCGCCGAAGTGCTCGATGGCGACCGTCGGCGCCTTGGTCGCGGTGAGCCGGCCCGCCTCGTCATAGGTGTAGTCGGTCACCGCGCCGCGCGGGTCGGTCATCGTCCGCGGCAGGCCCCGCTGGTCCCTGGTCCAGGCGGTCGTGAGCCATTTGTCGCCGTCCCAGACCTTCTGGGAGAGGGGCCGGCCCAGCGCGTCGAGGTCGTACGTGGTCCAGGTGTAGGCGCTGTTCTGGGCCTGGACCAGGGTGATCAGGTGATCGTCGTCGTCGTAGCCGTACGTGGTCTTGCGCTTGATGCCGGTGGGGTCCAGCAGGGCCTCGGTGGTGCGGTTGGCGGCGTCCACGGTGTACGCGGTCGTGCTCTTGCCGTTGCCGGTGATCCGCTGGATGAGGTTGCCCGCGCTGTCGTAGGTGTTCTGCTGGAGCGGGATGTCCCGGGTGGACCCGTCGGCGTTGCGGAAGCCCTCGGCCCAGACCGATTCGAGCAGGTTGTCGTCGAAGTAGCGGTAGCGGGTGGTACGGCCCATGGCGTCGGTGACCGTGGCCAGGCGCCCCGCCGGGTCGTAGGCGCGGGATTCGAGGACGAGCTCCTTGGGGGCGTCGTTGTCCAGCGGGTCGCCGACCCAGTTGGCGATGCTGGTGGTCAGCAGCAGGCCGGTCGGCCCGTAGGTGCGCCGGTGGTCGGCGCCGGTGGCGTCCACGGTGCTGGTGAGGTTGCCGTAGGAGTCATAGCCGTAGGTGGTGGTCTTGCCTGCGGCGTCCTTGACGGACGAGACGCGGGCCGCGGAGTCGTAGGTGTAGTTCGTGGTGCGGGCGGCGTCCTTGCCGGTGGGGTCCGTCTGCTCGACCTTGGAGACGTTGCCGTCGACGTCGTAGGTGTAGATGACCCACGGCAGATGCTTGACGCCGCTGATCGCGTCCGTGGTCGCGGGGCCGACGGTGGCGGTGAGGTGGTTGAGCGCGTCGTACCCCATCGAGGTGACGACGCCGTTCGGGAACGTGTCGGAGACCTCGGTCACGGCGGTGGGCCGGCCGGCGCCGTCGTAGTCGTACTTCGTGGTGAGCCCGGCCGGGTCCACCACCTGGGCGAGGTCACCGTTCTGGCGGTAGCCGTACCGGGTGGTCCTGCCGCCGGGGGTGGTCACGGAGGCGAGCAGCCCGTCCGGGGTGGTACCGCCGTCGACGGCGGCCTCCCTGCCGTCGGTGTAGGCGTATTTGGTGGTACGGCCGGCGGATCCGCTCACGGGAGGCGTGGTGACGCTGAGCAGGTCGCCCGAGATGTCGTAGGTGTAGCTGGTGCGGTGCGCCGGGTCGTTCCCGGCGCCGGCCCGGGCGTCGTACGCGCCGGTGAGCTTGTCGTTGCGGGGGTCCAGCGGGTCGCCGGAGTCCAGGTAGTAGGTGAAGTAGGAGGTCTGGCAGGAGCGCGGGCCCCGGCAGGTCACCTTCATGACCGGGTTGCCCCGGTCGTCGTTGAACAGCTGGGTGGTGTGCCCGTCCGGGTCGGTCACCGAGGCCAGGTTGCCGTTGAGGTCGTAGCCGTACCGCGTGGTGCCGCCCGCGGCGTCGTACAGCGAGGTCGGGCGGCCGCCGTGCAGGGGGTCGAAGCTGTAGACCATCGGCTTGTCGCCCGGGTCGGCGGCGAGCACCGTGGTGGCGGGGATGCCGAACGTCGCGACGTCCTGGTAGTGCGCCTCGATCGCGTCCGTGCTCAGGCTGCTCCAGTAGATCGCCACCTCGTCGATGGTGCCGGTGAAGTGGCCCAGGGTGTCGGAGGGCTTGGCGGGCCAGTTGCCGGCGATGAAGCCGGCGCCGACGTAGACGTGGTTCTGCGCGACGGTGGACACCGGCCCCTTGGACCTGGTCCCGACCACGGCGCCGTCCAGCCAGAGCCACTGGGTGCCGCCGGAGGCCGTCAGCACGACGTGGTGCCAGCTCGCGTCGGTCACGCTCTTGCTCGTGGTGATCGGCGCGACCGCGGCGCCGTCCCAGAACTGGCCGCGCAGCTTGCCGTCCGTCCCGACGTACAGCGCGGGCGTGTAGTTCGCCTGCGGCCCGGCCGGGTCGGTGATGGCCTGGGCCTGGTAGGCGAGCAGGACGCCGGGCTTGGCGGTCTTGAACCACAGCTCGGCCGACAGATCTCCGCCGCCCTTGATCTCCCCGTCGGGAAGCTCCAGGTAGGAGGTGGAGCCGTTGAACCCGGCGGCCGTGTCGCCGCCGGTGGCCAGGAAGATGGGCGCGGTCTGGTTCAGGGAGACGTTGTGGTAGGTCGCGTCGGTGTCGCGCCCGTCGCCGTACGCCGCGCTGGCCGCCCGGGTGCCGGAGTACTCGGCCAGGCGGTAGTACTCGCGCGGCCGGGCGCCCAGGACCGCGCTCGGGTAGTACTCGGTGCCGGCCTGCGTCTGGGCGGGGTAGACCCGCCACTTCCCGCCGCCCGCGTCGGTCACCGAGGCGACGCGGTCGTTCTGGGCGTCGTACGCGAGCGTGGCCTGCAGCTTGCCCGAGGGCAGCTTGACCGTCTCCAGCACGCCCGTGTACTGCCCGGCCGCGTACTGGGCGGCGACCGACGTGGAACCGAGCGGGTGGGTGTAGAAGGCGGGGTCGTCGATCTGGCCGGTGAAGTGGCCGCGCGCGTCGGCGGGCGCGGCCGGGCACCAGCCCGAGGTGGTCGTGTAGCCGGCCCCGACGCTGGCGTACGGCAGATGGGTGGCCTTGATCTGCTTGGTGCGGCTGGCCACCATCGACCCGTCCACGTACAGGCTCTGCCAGGTCCCGCTCGAGGTGAGCACCACGTGGTGCCAGGCGCCGTCGTTCACCGCCGCGGTCGACGCCATCGAGCCGCAGCTGCCGTCGTCGGCCATCTGGCCGTGCAGCTTGCCGTCGGTCCCGACGTAGAGCATCGGCAGGAAGCCCCAGGGCAGCGGGCCCCGGGAGTCCTCCAGCGTGTTCAGCTGCGCGCCGTACAGCACGCCGGCCTTGGTGGTCTTGAACCACATGCCGACCGCCGCGTAGGTGGTCTCGTCGGTGACGCTGTACGGCATGCGCAGGTACGAGCTCGTGCCGTTGAACGTCGCCGAGCCGTCCGTGGTCCCGGCCGGAGCGCCCGCCGCGCCGTAGGAGAGGTTGACCGCCTCCGCGTCGTCCTGGCCGACGAACAGCCGGGCCTCGTTGGACGCGCTCTGGTGCAGCCGGTAGTACATCGCGGGGGCGGCGTCCACGACGGCCGTGCGGTAGTGCGACACCATTTTGTAGGAGTATTTCGTGCAGGCCGTCGTCGTGCCCGGCGGGCAGACCTGGGCGAGCAGGCCGTAGCCGTAGCCGTAGGTCCACGCGGGCGCCCCCTGGGCGGGATCGGTGGCGACCGAGGTCACCACCCCGCTGTTCCAGGTGAAGTAGAGGCCGCGGCCGCTGACCTTGTTCACGACCTTGGCGAGGGTGCCGTCGCCGTTGTAGGTGAGGTACTCGGCGTGCTGGTCGTCGTCGTAGATCGCGGTCAGCCGGCCGTTCGGGTCGAACACGTACGCGCCGCCGGACTTGTCGCGGAGGAACCAGGCCAGATCGGTCTTCACCAGGCTCACCGACCGGCCCTCGGGCGGGGCGTACGTGCCGTCGGGGTTGCGGCCGAAGCGCGCCTGCCGCCCGTCGGGGTAGGTGACCACGACGTTGCCGGTGAAGTCGTTGTCGGTGACGATCTTCATGTCGTAGGCCGTGGTCCAGCCCACGCCGAACATCCCCGTGCGCGAGTTCAGGCTGCTGTACGAGCGGGTGACCGCCAGCGCGGGACCGGCGGTGGTGAGGCTCGCGTCCGTGGTCGTGGCCGCGTACTGGCCGGTCAGCGGGTCGATGCCCTTGACGGCGGCCGTGCCGGCGCTGTCGGAGACGTGTGAGGAGACCAGCGGCTGCGGCACGACCGTGCGGAACGTGCTCCACCCGGACGCCGGGCTGGAGTCCTTGCCGTCGGTGACCAGGACGCGCCACATGTACTGCTCGCCCCACTTGAGCTTGCCCTGCGGCACCGCCCAGCTCGCGGTCTGGGCCCCGGTGTTGGAGTCGCCCGTGACCAGACCGGCCGCGGGGCACGTGTCGGGGTCGGAGACCAGGCAGACGTTGAAGATGAAGTTCAGCTCCCCGCCGGGCCACTCGTCCCCGTCATGGCCGGAGGCCGTGAACTCCGGCGTCAGCGTGGACTCCACGTACCCGCTGCCCGGCCACATCGAGTCGATCTGGGGCGGCAGGTTGAGCACGGTCAGGCTCACGCACCAGACGGGTACGCCCCAATCGGAGAAGAACTGCCCGTTCGTCACCATGTCCCAGCAGATCTGGTACGAGCCCGGGTTGAGCGGGTCGATCGTGGCGCTCACCTTCGCCGAGCCGTTGTTGCCGATCGTGGAGGGCAGCGCGGCGGCCGCGGTGGAGCTGCCCACGAAGGTGCCGCCGGTGGTGTAGACCTTGTAGCCCAGCTTGACCGTGCCGGGGGACCAGGAGTTCATCCCGTTGTTGATCACCGTGACGGGGAGCCGGCCGGCGCTGTTGGCGGTCACCGGCGGGTCGACCGTGGCGCCGGAGTCGATCGCGTACAGCGCTCGCCAGGGGCTGTAGTCCACCTGCAGATATGGCGGATTGGCCGAGTTGGCGCTGGCGAACTCCTTGAAGCTGTCGGCGGTCAGCGCCAGGCCGTTGTTGCCCGCGCCGTTGGCCCAGTCCGACAGGGCGGACAGGCCCGCGCTGTTGATCCCGATCCACGCCCAGGCGGCGCCGCCGCAGGTGACGCCGCCGGTGAAGCTGGCCGAGCCCCAGGTGTCGCCGAGGGTCACGCCGGGATAGGAGGCGATCGTGCCGACGTTCCAGCTGCTGGTGATGGCCTTCACCGTGACGGGGTTGGCCGAGCAGGAGTTCGACAGGGTGTTGTAGAGGAAGAGCGCGGCGCCGGTCACGTAGGCGTGGGGGATCTGGGAGGCGAGGTTGAAGTTGATGTAGGCGTTGTTGCGCTTGGTGCCGTCCTGGGAGCCGACCAGGAGCTGGTCGCTGCCGGAGTGGTTCGCGCCGGAGTGGTTGTCGACGTACGTGTCGGAGGCGGCGCCGCTGGTGGTGCGCACGTACGAGGAGGGGTCGACGACCACCGGGAACGCGCGGTCCTTGTCGCGCAGCCACTTCTGGTCGGCGCTGACGCGCAGGACGTCGCCGACGAGGGTGTAGCGGACCGCGTCGGAGCGGGCGCCCTTGGCGTCGAGCATGAATCCGGCGGGGACGGTGATGCGGACGGCGCCCCGCTCGTCCACGAACTCCACGCCCTGCGACGAGCTTCGCGCCGTCAAGCCCTTGGCCTGGAAGGGGAAGTCCCAGGGGCCGGTCGCGGCCTGGCGCGAGGTCAGGATCAGCGACTCCTTGATACCGTTCCAGGTCGCCTCGACCTCGATGTCCGTCTCAGGCAGCACCCCCCGATATTTCGCGATATTTCGCGAAATAGTGGCCTTGGTGCTCTTTGCGCCTTGGAGGGCGAAGGACAGGCTGTGCTCCGCGTCCAGGGTGAGCGATTGGAGCCTGGGGTCGGCGGCGTCGTCGGCCACCTCGACCCCGACGTCGTTGGCCGCCTGCCGCCAGCGTCCGTCCGCGCCGGTCAGGTTGACGTCGATGTCCGCCCACTCCCCCGTGGCCGTGCGATAACGCACTGGCCTGGAGTACGTGCGCACGGTGTAGGTGTGGTCGGGGTTCTGGAAGACCTTCGACGTCGCGTCTCCCAGCGTGGGCACCGCCTTGCTCTGCTCGGCGACGAACCCGTGGGCTTCCCTCTTGCCCGGCTTGCCGGTCGCCTTGCCCACCCGCTGCGGGGTGTTCGACAGCCGGAAGACAGGCTCGGGCGGCTTCGGGGCCTCCCGCGGCACGGTCCCCTTGGGCGGCTTGGCGGTGGCCCGCTCCGGCAGCTCGGTCTTCGCCCGGGTCGCCTCCGCCGTCGCCTGGTGGGCGCGGTTCGCCGCCGAGCCCAGCAACTGCTCGGGGAGCGTGGGCTCCTCGGGAGCCGCGTAGGCTGCCTGACCTGCTACGCCGATGACAAGAGTGGTCACCGTCAGTGCAGCGCAAAGACGGGTGGCCCAACGGTTCCTCACGGCGGCGACCGTAATCGCGGCCCGTCCGTCCCACATCAGTACGGATGACGTGGATCAAGCACGTCTGAATGTTCCCGGTTAGGTATGAGATCAACTACGAGTCCGGTACTCTCGCCTCGTGCTGCACGGGCGGATCGCGGAGCAGGCCGGAATCACGCGACTTCTCGCTGGTGAGAGCGGCGCCTTGATGGTCCGCGGGGAAGCCGGGGCGGGCAAGAGCGCGTTGCTCGACTTCGCGGCCGAGATCGCCCGTGATCAAATCGTGCTGCGCGCCTCCGGCACCCCCGAGGAGTCCCACCTTCCGTACGGCGGCCTGCACATGCTGCTGGCGACCACCCGCCCGCACTGGAAACACCTGCCCGCCGGGCAGCGCGACCTCCTCGACCGCCTGGGCGAGCCGGAGCCCCTGGAACAGGTTCCCGGCGAACCCGCCTGGCCGCGCTCGCCGTACCTGCCGGTCTGGAACCTCCTGCGCCACCTGGCGGGACGGCGGCCCGTGCTCTGCCTGATCGACGACGCGCACTGGCTGGACCGGGAGAGCCTGGCGGTCCTGTCCTTCTGCGTCCGCCGCCTCGCCGCCGCGCGCGTGGTGATCCTGGTGGTCGCCGAGGGCGAGCTGCCCGCGCTGCGGGAGATCGACGAGCTGGACCTGCGGGGTGTCGACAGGCAGGCGGCGCTGGACATCGTCGCCGAGTGCCGGCCGGGCATCGTCCCGCAGGTGCGCGAGCGGATCGTCGCGGATGCTCGCGGCAATCCGCTGGCCCTGCGCGAGCTGGCCGCGGGGATCGGCCCCGCGCAGGTCGAGGGCAGGCTGTCGCCGCTGGGCCTCCACACCGGCTGGCCCGGACGTTCGCGGCGGGCCGACCAGCTGTACGGCGAGCGCTTACGCGCGCTGCCCGGCCGGACCCGCTCACTCCTCCTGCTGGCCGCCGCCGACCCCGCGGCCTCCCTCTCCGAACTCCTCGCCGCCGCCCGAGCGACCCCGGCCGATCTGGAGCCTGCCGAGACCGCCCAGCTGGTCGAGGTGCGGCCGACCGGGCTCACCCCTCGCCACCTGCTGATCCTGGTCGCCGCCTACCAGTCCGCGCCGGTCTCGGCCCGCATCGCCGCACACCGGGCCCTGGCCGAGGCGTCGCCCGAGCGGCGGGTCTGGCATCTCGCCGCCGCCGCGCTGGAGCCGGACGAGGAGATCGCGCGCGAGCTGGCGGCCATCGGGACGTCGTCGGCGCTGGAGCGCGCGGCCGAGCTGACCGCCGACCCCGAGCTACGCGCCCGGCACCATGCCGCCGCCGCGCTCGCCGCGTGCGACGCGGGGCACCTGCGCCGCGCGGCGGACCTGGCGACCCGGGCGTCCAAGCTGAGTACCGCACCCTCGACGCTGGCCTCGGCCGCCCGCGTGCTGGCCACCGTGGAGGCCGAGATCGGCTCGCCGGCCAAGGCCGCACGGATGCTGCTGGACTCGGTGGCCAGGATCGACGACGACGACCACGCGACGGCCATCGTCATGATCGCCGACGCGATCCGCCTGTTCGGCTACAGCGGCGACGAGGGGCTGGCCGGCCAGATCGCCGCCGCCGTCTGGGCGGCGCCGGCGGCTTCGCAGGTCGCGTGGCCGGAGACCCAGCCCACCTGGTCCGCTCCCCTGGCCCGGTCGCTGCCCCCGCTGGCGAAGATCATGGCGGGTGGCCCGTTCAGCGGCTTCGCCGCCATCGGCGAGCTGGTCGAGCACACGCCCGCCCTGGCCACCCAGCAGGCCATCACCGCCACCTCTTTGGGCCTGATGGCCGCCGACGCCGGCGCGGCGCTCCGCCTCACCTCCACGCTGGTGGCCGACTGCCGCCACCAGGACCTGATGGGGCTCCTGCCGTACGCGCTGCAGCTCCAGTCCCACGCGCTCCTGCTGAGCGGCCGCAACGCCGAAGCGCTCAGGCAGGCCACCGAGGGGCTGAAGCTCGCCGGTGAGCTCGGCCAGACCCACCGGGTCGGCCACCTGAGCGGCGTGGTCGCGCTGATCGCCGCGATGAACGGCGACGAGAAACGCTGCCGGGCCTACGCCGAGTCGAGCCTGGCCCACTGCGCCGACCACGACGCGCCGGCCAGCGCGGCGCTGGCCACCTGGGCGCTCGGCCTGCTGGAGCTGGGGCTGGGCCGGGCGGGCGCCGCTGTGAACCTCCTCGAGCGCGTGGTCATCGGCCCGGCGCACCACCCGGTGATCGCGGTCCGCTGCGCGGCCGACCTGGTCGACGCGGCGGTCCAGGCCGACCTGCCCGGCGCCGCCGTCGAGCCCCTCGCCCTGCTGGAGCAGTGGGCGAAGGACACGCGCCAGCGCTGGATAGGCGCGGTGGCGCTCCGGTGCCGGGCGCTGGTCGCGCCGGACGGCGAGGCGGAACCGCTCTTCGTCGGCGCGCTCGACCTGCACGGCCTGCCCCAGGCTTCCTTCCAGCGGGCCAGGACCGAGCTCGCCTACGGGCAGTGGCTCCGCCGTACCAGGCGCAGGTCCGAGGCCCGCTCCCACCTGCGGGCCGCGCATGCCGCGTTCGAGCAGTTGGGCGGGCTCCCCTGGGCGGAGCGCGCCGCGACCGAGCTGAGCGCGGCCGGGGAGCCGAGCCCGGCAAAGCCGCTGCCGGAAGCCCTGCGCGGGCTGACGCCGCAGGAGCGGCACGTGGTGTTCCTCGCCGCGCAGGGGGCGTCCAACCGGGAGATCGCCGCCCGGCTCTTCCTCAGCCCGCGGACCGTCGGCTACCACCTCTACCGCGCCTTCCCCAAGCTGGGCATCACCTCGCGGACCGAGCTGGCGAATCTGCTGTAGAGGCGGCGGGCGCCCTCAGGGGTAGTACGCGGCCAGCTTGGCCTTGATCTTGGCGACGGTGCCGTCGAAGGGCATGAGCTGCGGGTCGCCGTGCCGGTAGTCGAGGAGCTGGACGGCGTACACGGCGCGACCTTGGCGGACCACGGCGACCCAGAAGTGGTACGTCAGGGTCGAGTACGGGTTGGTGGCGGCGGTGACCCGCAGGACCTCCACGCCGTCCGCCTCACCCGCCCGGGTGATGTCGAACACCGCCGAGCCGCTCTCGCCCGGCTGGTTGCGGTCGACGCAGGTCGCCAGGTCGGCCCGCCATTGCCGCTCGAAGGCGGCCGCGCCGTCCGCGCTCGGGAAGACCCAGACGTCGTTGTAGGAGTGGAACCACGTCGGCGTGGAGAATCTCGCGCTGACGCCCGCGCTCGCGCCGGTGCCGCGCCCGTACTCCCAGCAGGTCGGGCCGGTGACGCCGGGCTCGAAGTACGGGTTGACCCACGGGTCCCCGTACGACTCGCCGGCCGGGGGCTGATCCGCCTTGGTCAGCAGCACGCCGCGGTCGACTCCGGCCTGGGCGGTCGAGGCCAGTGGGACGGAGGCGGTCGCGGGGAGGGCGGTGAGGAGCATCGCGCAGACGACGGTGGCACCGCTCAGAGCAGCCCGGACTGCGGATAAATGCATGTGGTGTCCTCTCTCCGAAACTTGACTCCATTGATCATCCGATGTCATGCGGGAGAGTCATGCAGATTCGGCAATCGTGATCGAAGCGCAACAAAGATCACGGGAATCGCGGCATGATCCCCTACCGGCGGAAAAATGTACAGCCGTTGAGTTTTGTTGCCCGTCCTCCTAGCCTGAGGGCGACCGTCATCGCGGACGACAGGGGAACTCGGCATGATGAAAGTCATCGGCGCGGGCCTTCCACGCACCGGCACCACGTCAATGAAAGCCGCGTTGGAGCGGCTGGGCTTCACCCCCTGCTACCACATGGTCGAGGTGATGACCCATCCCGGCCACGTCGATCACTGGCTGGAGGCCACCGCCGGGAAGGTCCGGACCCGGGAGGACTGGGACCGGGTCTTCGAGGACGGCTACCAGGCGGAGGTGGACTGGCCCGCCAGCTTCTACTGGCGGGAGCTGGCCGACGCCTATCCCGAGGCGAAAGTCATCCTCACCGTACGTGACCCGCACAAGTGGGACCCGAGCATCCGGATGCTGCTCTCCGGCGAGAACCGTCCGGCCCCTTCGGACGAGATGCCCGAGCAGATCCGCCGGCTCTTCACGACCATGCAGCGCATGCGGCCCGCTCTGGACCAGATGGGGCGCTCCCTTTTCGGCCCCGACTGGACCTTCGGGAACGACCCCGGCGACGAGGAGCTGGTCGTCGCGGCCTTCAACCGGCACGTGGAGACGGTGAAGCAGAGCATCCCGGCGGATCGGCTGCTGGTGTTCGACGTGCGGGAGGGGTGGGAGCCGCTGTGCGCCTTCCTCGGCGTGGACGTCCCGGCCGGCGAGCCGTTCCCGCATCTGAACGACGCCGAGTCGATGCGGCAGGCGTTCGAGCGGATGAAGGCGGGCGACATGTCCGGCTTCCCGCTCGGGCGGCCCGGCGGCTGACAGGCCGGTAGTCGATAGCATCGGCCTGCGCAGGAAGAGGTGACCAGCAGTGACCGATGTCATCGAGCAGGCCGGCAACGGTGAGAGAAAGGGCGAGCGCACCCGCCGCCGCATCCTGGAGGCAGGGCGGCGGGTGTTCGGCGAGGTGGGCTACGACCGCGCCACCATCCGGGCCATCGCCGCCGAGGCGCAGGTGGACAAGTCCTCGGTGATCCAGTATTTCGGCACCAAGGAGCAGCTCTTCCGCGAGGCCCTCGACCTCCGCATCAACGTGGACGCGCTCACTGTCGAGGGTGACCCGGCGGCCTCGGCGGAAAGGTACCTGCGCGCCATGCTCGAACGCTGGGCCGCCGCCCCCGACAGCCCCATGGCCGTGCTCCTGCGTACCAGCCTGACCAGCGAGGAGGCCGCCGACCTGCTACGCAGGCACATCACCGCCGAGGCCATCGACCGCATCGCCTTCCACCTGGAGGGCCCGGACCCCCGGCTGCGGGCGGCGCTGGCCGGGGCCGTCATGTTCGGCATCACCTTCCACCGCCACCTGCTGCGCACTCCCGATCTGGCCGGCGCCCCGCTGGACGACGTCCTGCGCCTGGCCGTCCCGCTCATCCACGAACTCCTCGCACCGCCGCCCGCGACCGCCACACAGGAACCCTGACGGCCCGCCCATGATGAGCTGGACCTACGAGGCCGAATGTTGGCTCACCTCAAGCGCTCAGCCCCGGCTCTCCTCGATCCACGGCACCGGTCTGTTCGCCGTCAAGCAGATCCGCCAGGACGAGGTCGTGATGCGGCTCGGCGGACGCGTCATCGGCGATGAGACTCTGGCCCGCCTCACACCGCCCTACAGCAGCCTCACCGTCGCCGAAGGCGTCCACCTGCTTCTCGATCCCGCTCACCCGGTGCGCTACGGCAACCACTCCTGCGACCCCATTCTCTGGCACCGTGACGCGACAACGGTGATCGCACGACGCGACATCGATCCAGGCGAGGAGCTCACCATCGACTACGCCACGCACACCGGTGTCGAAGCGTGGTCGATGGCCTGCCGTTGTGACACGCCTTCGTGCCGTCGCGTCGTCACCGGCCACGACTGGCGGCTGCCACGGCTGCAGGCCGCCTACGGCACCCATTGGAGCCCGCCCCTGCTCGAACGTATCGAGGCGACCTCTAAGGTCAGCGACCAACCGGAGTGACCACAACCCCCGGCGGGGAGAAGTGCTTTCTGCGACGATGGCCGCATGGACGGGAGGGGCCAGGACCACACGGTCAACGTCGTGACCGGCGACGTACACGGGGCCCTCGTCCAGGCCGGGTCCGTCAGCGGCGGCGTCCACGTCCACATGCCGGCGCACCGCTCCGCCTCGCCGCGGAGCCGGGCTGCCGAGCGGCCGTCGTGGCTGGCCCGTCTGTCCGACGGCACGGCCGGCGTACTGCTGGGCCCGCGCCGGATTCTCGCCCTCGGGTCTCCGTCGTCGGCCGAGATACTGGTCGACCTGCCTTTCGGCGGGGTACACGGGCGTTCGGCCACGGTCGCGCTGCGCGGGTCCACCGCCACGGTGCTGGAGTTGGCCGAGCCCGTCGACGTCATCGGGGCGCCGTTGGCCGCGCCGGCCCTCGGCGAGGGGCACGAGTTCGTGCTCGTCATCGGGATCCAGAACGACATCGCCGTCATCGAGACCGAGATCCAGGGCGTCGTCCCGGAACTCGGCACGCCGTCCGAGCCGTGAGCCTCCTGTCGCGCGATCGACGGGTTGTCACGTCACTCAGTACAGTGTCGGGGTGTCAGGTGAGCAGGTGAGTGCGCGGGTGGACAGCTGGATCTGGTCGGTGCGGCTGACCAGGACCCGTTCGATCGCGTCCGACGCCTGCCGGGGCGGTCACGTCCGGGTCAACGGGGTACGGGTCAAGCCCGCGCACGTCGTCCGGGTCGGTGATGAGGTCCGGCTGCGGCACGAGGGGCGCGAACGCATTGTGGTCGTCTCCCGGATCATCACCAAGCGCGTCGGCGCCGCCGTGGCCGCCGAGTGCTACGTCGACAAGAGCCCTCCGCCTCCTCCGCGCGAGGAGACGGTGACGGTGGCCGTCCGGGCTCGTGGCGCGGGCCGTCCCACCAAACGCGAACGCCGCAGCATCGACAAGCTGCTCGGACGCCGGGCGGCCGAGGAGCGGGGGCCCGCCCCCGAGTGAACCCGGCCATTCGTCTGAACCCTCACATCAGCGGACCCGGCCGGGTCACCCCTGTGCCGCGTCAGAACGCAGCCATGATGGCTCTGACCTGTGGTTGGACGGGCCCCGTCCCTGCAGACAAGATCGCGTCTTGTGCTTGTCCGCCTGCTTGACTGGGCGATCGAGCCGTCCTGGCGGCCTTGGCCCGGTGGCTGCCGGCGTGGCATCGTCGTCTGCTACGACGGGCCTGGACCTACCCACATCGGCCTTCTTCCACGTTGGGACGATCTTCCTGCAGCGCCTGGATCAGGACGGTGCGCGCCAAGTGCACCGACCGCATGCTGATCTACGGTGAACGTCACCTGCGCTCGGTTCTGAACGAGTACATCGATCACTACCACGGCCACCGACCACCCGACAAAACGAACAGGTAGTGGTGTCCATGGAAGGCCGGATCGAACGCCACGAGGTACTCGGAGGAGCGATCAACGAGGGCCGCCGAGCCGCCTGGCCCGATCAGCGAAACCCAGATCAGACCCTACGCGCGAGTTATGACGCGCTGCACCACTGGCTGATCGTTCGCTCGGACTGCGCCAACCTCTCCTCGTGCTTTTCGCTCGCGGGTCAGGCCAGGGTTGAGAAGTCCGGGGAGGTGGAGACGGTCATGATGGCTCCCACCGCCGTGATCATCGTTGGCCCGACCAGCCTTAGCCAGTACAAGTCAGGCAGACCGTCGAAACGAGTCACCAGCCCGTCGGCTTCACTGGGCCACGTCGTGGCCGTGCGCAACAGCGGCGTGAGAGTGATCTCGTCGACGAGCGATGATTCTATGTCCGGGCCCTTGTCGACGGTGACGTGCCGCACGTCCTCCAGCAGCAGGCTCACCATCGGCCATGTCAGGGTCTGGACGATCTTGATGTCGAGATAGTCGCGCTCGCCGAGAGCTGTGAAGGCCACCGTGTCGAGGAAGCCACCGGCGCAGTGCGCAAGCACCGCGCCGGCTCGCTCACAGGTCATCTGGACCGTGTTGTCCACCATGGGTTGCTCAGCATTGCAGGTTCTCGCCCGTGTGGTGGGACAACGTCCTGACAGGGCGTACGAGCACGGCCGACATCACTCATGATCATTCCACCGATGACGACAGCCACCCCTGATCCTGTCTCCGCTGTTGCGGTCGGCGGTCTCGCCCGAGTCGGCACGCTCAGCCGTCCTTCATGACGTAGCGGATGGGGAGGCGTTTGAGCCCGCCGACGAATGTGGTGGCGGTCCACACAGGCTCGCCGTCGAGCTCGACGCTCGCCAGCCTGGGGACGAGTTCGGCGAAGAGCGCGCGGATCTCCATGCGGGCGAGCGCGGCGCCCAGGCAGTAGTGGATGCCGAAGCCGAAGGCCAGGTGCCTGTTGGGGTCGCGGCCGACGTCGAAGCGGAACGGTTCGGCGAAGACCTCCTCGTCCCTGTTGGCCGACGGGTACGACAGCAGCACGGATTCGCCCTTCCTGATTGGCGTGCCGTTGACCTGCGTGTCAGCGGAGGCGGTGCGCATGAACTCCTTCACAGGGCTCACCCACCGGATCATCTCCTCGACGGCCGTCGGCAGCAGGCCGGGGTCGTCCCGCAGTCGCCGCAGCTCGTCCGGGTGCCGGATGAGCGCCTCCAGGCCACCGGCGATGGTGGAGCTGGTGGTGTCGTGCCCGGCCGTGGCAATGAGGATGTAGTAGGAGGCGGCAGTGTTGTCGTCCAGCAGCCGGCCGTCGATGCGGGCGTTGGCGATCTCCGAGGCGAGGTCGCCGGTCGGCCTGGCCCTGCGCTCGGCCGTCAGCTCGTGGAAGTAGGCGAAGAGGTCCTCCAGCACGGAGGTGTGGCCCTGCGGGCTGCCGCCGCGCCCGGTCTCCTCGTCGTGCTGGCCGAACAGCTCCTGCGTGAGCCGCAGCATGCGCGGGAAGTCCGACTCGGGCAGGCCCAGCAGGGTAAGGATGACGTAGAGCGGATAGTGCACGGCGACTTGGCGGGCGAAGTCGCACGCGCCGCCGTACTCTGCCATCCGGTCCACGTGCAGGCGGGCGAGCTCTCGGACCCGCATCTCCAGGGCACGCATCGCCTTGGGGCGGAACCAGTCGGCCCCGACGGCGCGCAGGACGCGGTGCTCCGGATCGTCCATGTGGACGATGCTCCTGAGCGCGGTCCCCCGCGCCCGGCGCGTTTCGAGTGCGGCGTCGAGGTCCGCGGTCCTCAGCACGGGGCGCGGGGCGCTGAGCCACAGGGTGTGGTCCCGCTCGATCTCCAGCACGTCGGCGTGGCGGGTGACCGCCCAGAACGGGGTGTATCCGGGGACCTCCACGCGATGGACGGGAGATTCACGGCGCAGCAGCGCGAGTGCCTCGTGGAGGCGGGTCTCGTCGGTGTACGCGGCGGGCCTGGCAAATGTTCGCCCGGCTTCGCTCACGGACATGGTGGGGTTCACGGTGAAGCCTCCTGTCTCATCGGGTGGCGCGACGGGGGCAGTACATCCGGCCGGGAGGAGTGCCTTCCCTCCGGCGCCCTCCAGGCCAGGAGGTGCCATTCCCGCGGCGCCGCCTCCCCATGCGGGGAGTCGATTCGATCAGACGTTGACCCGGTTCTCTGAACGTCGATGGGGACAAACGTCGCCGCACCGACACGGGGGTGACAAAAGGATCATTTATCCCGTAAGTTCACCGGATTCCCACCAATTGGAGGATCTACGGTGAGCACCCCCCAACGTCGTATGGCTGCGGCCTGTTTGGCGTTCGGCACCATCACGGCGCTCCTCACGCCGGGCACCGCCCAGGCCACGACCGAACCGACCGCCACCGTCTTCTACCCCAACGCGGTCCAGAGCACGGGCGACGAGTCCCTCGTCGACGACCACGACCGCGACGGCGCGGCCTTCGCCCCGGCGTACCGCACCGTCACCCTCACCGACCTGGACAGCTCCGGCACCCTCACCGGGCGCTACGTCACGGTCAAGAGCGAGACCGGCAAGGCCGCCAAGACCGTGGACGGGGCCTTCCCGACCTGGCACCGCGACACCGACCAGTTCGAGCAGGTCATGGGCTACTACTGGGTCACCACCGCCCAGCACTACATCCAGTCACTGGGCTTCGGGTCCCGGCTGCGCCCGGTGAACCAGCGTCAGATCGAGCTGCGGATCAACCAGTACGGCGGCGACAACTCCTTCTTCAGGGAGGACAAGGCCAACATCACCCTCGGCAAGGGTGGCGTGGACGACGCCGAGGACGGCGAGGTGATCGTCCATGAGTACGGCCACTCTGTGCAGGACGGCCAGGTGACCGGCTTCGGCACGACCCTGGAGTCGGGCGCGATCGGTGAGGCCTTCGGCGACTACCTCGCCGTGGCCGTCAGCAGCTGGAAGACCGGCGTACCCACGCGGACTCCCGAGGCATGCGTGGCCGA
This sequence comes from Nonomuraea sp. NPDC004186, assembly GCF_053603495.1. Taxonomy (NCBI): domain Bacteria; kingdom Bacillati; phylum Actinomycetota; class Actinomycetes; order Streptosporangiales; family Streptosporangiaceae; genus Nonomuraea; species Nonomuraea sp. NPDC004186. The sequence goes on from NZ_JBSGFQ010000092.1 coordinate 36,009, forward strand.
CTGGGACTCGGTCTCCTACACGTCAAGGGCCCCGCACTGCCTGCGCCGACTGGACGGCACCAAGCACTACCCCGAGGACATGGTCGGCGAGGTGCACGCGGACGGCGAGATCTGGTCGTCAGCCCTGTACGACATCCGCACCAGGCTTGGTGACACGCTGGGAAGCACGGTCATCATAGACGCGCAGTTCGACTTCGCCAAGGACACCACCTTCAAGGCGGCGGCCGAGGCCACGGTGAACGCGGCACAACGGCACGGCGGTGACACTGCCGTGGCAGCCGTACGTGCCGCGTTCACCTCCAGAGGGCTTCTCTAGCTCCGCCGGAGCGCGGGCATCGAGATCGGAACGGCGTAGGCGGTGGCACCTCCGCCTACTCCGCCCTCACACAGCCTCCAGCCCATGGCCGAAGACGGCCATGGGCTTCACGAGGAGCGCTGTTTTGACCTGCGAGGCTCAGTCCGAAGAGCATGAGGCTGAGAAGCGCCAAGCTGCTGGTCGGGGTCGCCTGGGATCGTACGCCGTTACTCGGGGCCTGCGGGTTCACCGACGCCGACCTGCGGGTCATCAAGAGTCCACCGCAGAGCCATCCTCGGCTGCCTCATCCACGAGTACCAGATCGGCAGCTGACGAGGCGTTCAACAACCGGCATCGGGCCCATCAAGCCCTGGCTCAGGCGGCTCCGCTAAGCGCCGTCCCGGATCCGGCTGGAATCGTCGACCTGAACGTACGCCGACGAGACCGGCTGGGTGGGGTTCTTCACGAATGCTCCCGTGCCGCTTGAACTGCACGGACGGAGTTTTCGGCAGGCGCACCGTTCAACGCCGTCACCGGCCACGCACCGTCCCTGGAACACGCCGCCCACTGGTCACCCTGGCGACGCCGCCACCAAGCACGCGCCCGCCTGACCACCGCATACATCCAGCTCAACCAACCAAAAATGGCTGCCGTACCAGCGTTATCCCCATCGCCTGGTGCATTGATAGGCGATCCAGCGACCGCCGCCCGCATTGGCTACGGCGTTCCTCTTCGCCCTGGCGGGCGTGCTCCCCCTGCCGCCCCAAAAGACGTTTCTCCTGGAATTGTAGGCGACGGCGCCGCACCCGTTGACGAAGGTGACAAGGACTTTGCAGCTGGAGCGGCCGCATTCTCTCAGTGCCCGCCGTTTGGCGGAAGCCAGTGTTCTGTAGTCCCAGGACCTGCCGGTCCGGCCGTTCCGCGCCACAGCGATGGCACCGTAATAGTAACGTGCTTGACTTTCCCCCGCAGTAGCCGATGTAGCCGCAACAGCTGCCACGGGAGACGCCGTAGCCAGCACCCCGCTCGCCATAAAGACGCAAGCGGCCATAGCAGTGAGCCTCTTGCCTAGCTGCATGATGTCTTCCCTTCGTGCCGTCCAAGCGGACGGCAGCGTGATTCGTGAGGAGAGTCTGTATTGTGCCACTTGCAAACCGCTTAAACCGATAGATGCTCAAGGGAGCAATGTGATGGCCGTCAGCGGAACGGGCAGGAGTTGAGCCGCTTGCGCGCCTCGCGGAGCGGCGCCGAGCCAATCCCGTTGCATAGGGCTTGAGCTGCACGTTCTTCAAAGCGCCTATGCGCGTCCCGCTCAGAAACACGATTTCGTGCTCTGAACTGGGCTTTTGCTGTGCGCGGATCGGAACGGTCGCGGCGTCATCGGAGCGATCAACCGCGGTGGGGAGGCTCTTGTCCACGTGACAGGAGCTGAGCCACGGCGGCGCTCCCAAACCCGCGTGTGATCGCCGCTCCCGGAGCGGGGACCTTCAACAACCCGCCGGAGGAGAACGTCGTGGCGGTCACGATCAATGTCTCCGCTCAGATCACCAGGAGTGCCCGTTTGAGGGCCGGCCGCTGAGACGACGTGCCTTCAAGGCGAGGTGCAGGTGGGAGCGCACCAGCCCGTCGCGAAGATCCGCCCCGAGGGTCGTGGCTATCCGGTCGAGCCGGTAGTACACCGTGGTGCGGTGCAGATGCAGCGACGCCGCCGTGCGCTGGACATCACAGCCGGCATCGAGGTACGTCTCCAGGGTCCGCACAAGCTCTTCATCATTCTCAAGCGGGACGAGCACGGGATCAGGCCCCGGCGCGACGGGAAGCAACATGCGGTACGGCCCGGCGCCCGACCACGGCAGAACGCGCGGCAAGGCCGGATCCAGCGCGGCCACCCCGGCCGCCGCCCTGGCTTGCCGGTACGCCTCGCGCACCGCGCGAACTTCGAAAGGCACCGGGTCACCGATCCCGATGGCGAAGGGACGACGGGCGGACTTGCGCAGCGCCTCGTCCAAGGCCGTGGGACCGTTGGGACCGTTGGGACCGTTGGGACCGTTGGGACCAGACAAGAGCAGGGCGGTCACGTGCGTGGGAGCGACGAAGCAAGGAAGCGCCCGCGGTAGAGCCGTGCCGAGGCGCTCCAGCTCGGCGGCGGACAAGGCGGGCACCTGCTGGCGGTGGCGACTGATCGGCACGCCGACGCAGATGAGAACCTCGGAGGAGAGCAGCGACGGCTCGAGCACAGCCAGCCGATCACGGGCTCCCTCCCCGGTTCGGTCCGGATCGAGCAACCAGCGGATCAAGTCCTCGCGCTCGTCGCCCCGCCCTGCCAGGACCCGGGCCAGTTCGGCGGCGGCACCCTGCAGCGCGCCGAGCGCAGTCTCGTCGAGCGCCTTACCGTCCGCGGAGGCCCACAGGTAGCCGAGGCATCGCCCATCACGCCGGATGGGGACGCAGAAGCGAGCCCGTATGCCGAGCTCGGCGTTCGGGGGCAGGCGGACGACCTTCGTGGCCTTGGAGATCCCGTACCGGTTCTGCCACTCACGAATCTCAGGCGCGACCCGGCGCGACATGACCGAGGCGACGCGGGCCGGGTCCGCGTGCGCGTCCTGCTTGCTGTAGCCGAGCATTCGGCCATCCGTCGAGTCGACGAACAGTCCGCGGCCCAGCCGCTGAGCGAGGTCTTCGAGCAGGTCTTGAAGATCCATGCATGACTCTCCCTCCGCTGTGCGACAAATGTCGAGACCGATACGACATGATCTCGGCGTCGATCCGATGTGCCGGCCGCCTGTCGCTGCTTACCGTCGAACCGCACGAGCCCGAACCGGGAGATGAGACCGTGATGCGTGCCCGCTTTCCCCGTCCCTGGATCTCCGCCGCGACCGAACGGCTGACGCGCGAGGTAGCAGGCGCCGTGGCCGGGCGATCCCCCGCCGCCACGTTGGAGGAGATCGGCCGTCTGGTGGCCTGGAATGACCGCATTCACCAGGCTGAGGCGGTCAATCTCAATCCTGCGACGAACGTCATGAACCCCCGGGCCGAGGCGCTGCTGTCGGCTGGGCTCGGCACACGTCCCTCACTCGGCCATCCGGCGGAGAAGTACGAGACGGGCCTGGAGGCCATCGAACGGATCGAGATCATCGCCGCCGAGCTGGCCGCGCAGGTCTTCGACGCCGACTACGCCGAGGTCCGCGTCGGCTCCGGCGCGCTTGCCAACCTGTACGCCTTCATGGCGACCTGCCGCCCCGGCGACACGATCATCGTTCCACCCACGAGCGTCGGCGGCCACGTCACCCACCACGCTGAGGGCGCCGCCGGACTGTACGGACTCACCACCGTTCCCGCCCCCACCGACGTGGGCGGCTACACGGTCGACCTGACCGGGCTGCGGGAAATGGCCATGCGGCTCCGTCCGAAGTTGATCACCATCGGTGGCAGCCTCAACCTCTTCCCCCACCCGATCGCGGCCGTGCGGGAGATCGCCGACTCCGCCGGAGCACGCGTGCTCTGCGATGCCGCCCACATGTGCGGCATCATCGCCGGTGGGGTCTGGCCGAACCCGCTGCGCGAGGGCGCGCACCTGGTCACGATGAGCACGTACAAGAGCCTTGGGGGGCCGCCCGGCGGGCTGGTGGTCACGGACGATGAGGAGCTGGCGCAGCGTCTTGACGCCATCGCCTACCCCGGGTTGACCGCCAACTCCGACGCCGGTCGCATCGCCGCATTGGCCGTCACGATGCTCGACTGGCAGGCGGAGGGGGCCGCCTACGCGCAGGCGATGGTGGCGAACGCGGCCCGGCTCGCGGCCGAACTGCGAGCACTGGATGTGCCGGTGTTCGCGGATGGGACCAGGTCGCACCAGTTCGCCGTGCCCGCCCACCGCTTCGGCGGAGGGCAGTGCGCCTCCCGCCGGCTGCGAGTCGCCAACCTGCTCGCATGCGGCATCGGCCTGCCTATGGCGCCAGTGGCCGGCGACCTGAACGGCCTGCGGCTCGGCACCCCGGAGATCACCCGTATCGGCATGAACGAGGACGACATGCCCGCTCTGGCCGCCTTCATCGCCCGTGCTCTCGCCTCCGACAGCGTGCCGGCCACGCTGGCGGCCGAGGTCACCGCATGGCGTGCGCCCTTCACCGAAGTGCGCTTCACAGCGGTCCCCCACCAGTGAGGACCGCGTCACGCCCCCTTCGACCAGCAAGGACCATGATGGAGCCGCTTTCCCGTTACAGCGACCGCTATTTGGATGTGCCCCGGCTGACCTGCCAGGTCGGGGTCCCGCTCGCCGATCAGCCCAAGATCGGGCACAACCGCTGGCATCCCGAGATCCCACCGGCCGTCACGGTGGATCCAGGCGGCGAGGTGATCCTGGAGTCAGCCGCTTATGACGACTACCAGATCCACGACAACGGCAGTCTCGACGAGTTGCGCCACGTCGATCTGTCCCGCATGCATCCGCTGACCGGCCCGGTGCACGTCGACGGCGCACGGCCCGGTGACGTGCTGGTCGCGGAGGTGCTCGGCGTCGAACCGCTGAGCGGCATCGCCTTCGCCAACATCCTGCCCGGCACGCCCGGACTACTTGGCGAGATCTTCCCTGACGGTTATCGCTCGACGTGGTACGCCCGCGGCGGCATCGCCGAGTCGCCGGAGGTGCCAGGCGTGCGCATCCCCGCCCAGCCCCATGCCGGAACCATGGGGGTCGCGCCATCGTACGAGCTGATGCGCCTGTGGGACGAGCGCGAGAACCCCCTGTACACCGACGATCGCGCCTTCCCCCCGGATCCGCGCAACGCGTTGCTGCGCGGCCTCGGAGCCGACGCCGCCCGGATGGCGGCCCGAACCCAGCCGCCCCGGGAGAACGGCGGCAACATGGATATCAACACTCTCGGTCCGGGGGCCACGGTCTACTTCCCAGTGTTCGTGGAGGGCGCACTACTGTCGCTCGGCGACCACCATCTCGCGGCAGCGGACGGGGAGTGCAGCTTCAACGCGATGGAGATGGACGGCCGCACCTGGCTACGGCTGCGTCTGATCAAGGACGGCATGGCCCGTCACCGAATCACCACGCCGATCGTCCGTCCGGCGCCCCTGGTCGCGCAGTTCGGTGCCGACCGCTATCTCGGCTTCACCGGTTTCTGCTTCCGCGGCAAGGAGCAGCGGTATCAGGACGCGAGCTTCGCCGCCCAAGAGGCGGTGCGCCGGGCCGTGGACTACCTGACAGGGCTGGGCTACAGCGGCGAGCAGGCGTACGTGATCCTGAGCGTCGCGCCCGTCGAGATCCGCGTCAGCTGCATCGTCACCATTCCCAATCCGACGGTGACGCTCTACCTGCCGATCGACATCTTCGACCGGGACGTCTTGCCGAGCTGACATCCAGCCCCGGCCAGGTCGGCGATCACACCGTTCTCAGCGCTCTGTCGGTGACAGGCGTGCGGCCCACACGGCGGCAGGAGGCCCGCGACGATCGGCCCCGGCGGCTTGCATCGCCTGCGAGTTGTGAGCGCGTCCTCCCGCCGGCGCGTCGAGACCCGCACGAGCTGCTGTTCCAGTCGGGGATCAGCCTGGCCATCATGGCGGTGGTGTCAGTCGAGCTGGGCTGGTTGGCCGCGGACCGCGCTCGGGCGTCGGAAGGTACGGATTCCGGACTCGTGGTGTGGGGTGAGCTGGGTATCGGACGCATCCGGGGCACCGCAAGGGCGCGCTCACCGTCGAACCACGCTCGCTCTGCCCGGCTGGCGACCTCGTGCCGCGGAAGTGGTCCGGGAAACGCTCGCCGACTACCGGGGCCGACCGGAAGGCGTTCGTTCTGGAGTCGTTGGCGGCGGTGGGGCCGCCTCAGGATCACCTGCGCATGCGGGCGGTCGCGGAGCGGATTCGGTGGAGAGTCGAGTACGACCGGACGTTGCCGGCCGCGAGTCCGCCGCATCTCTCGCCAACTCGGTCGGCGGCCTGACGGCCACTTCAACCACCATCGCCCGCGTCAAAGCCGTTCGCTTCGCCCGCCGTTGCACGAACCTGGTGAGGTGATCGACATGGCCTCCCGGATGCACCGTCGAAGGACCGTCGCTGGACTGATCAGCGAGTACCGGAAAGCGGCCTGATCGCCCTGCGAACGCCCAGTTCAGCAAATGGTACTCGCCGTTCTGGCACCCCACAGGCCGTGCTCATCCTGGTGCTCGCCCTCACCAGACACGCCCCTGCCCCAAGCCACTCCGTACCGGCGGAAAGCGGGCACAGCAGGTGAGGGGCCGGGAGCAGGCCCTGCGGGCACGTCCTTGAGCCGCTACGGCAGCGAGGACCATTGAACGGCAGGGGCCCCGGGTGGAACGCCCGTGCGGGTGCCGACAAATCAGGTCTCAGAGGGCGTTTCTCTATGTTTTGTGGCGATGTGCTGGCTTTGCGGCCAGAGACTTTGGTCCGATTTGCCCTCTAGCGGTGCATTCATAGCTGCCGGCGCGATCATGGGAGCGCCTGTTTGGCAAGCATATGCACCTCGAATTCCGTCTGATCTAGAGATGAGACAGAAACTCCCTAATCGTGGAGAGCCGCCGCCGATCACACAGTACGGGGGAAAATTCTGCCATGAATGAGCAGAAGCCGTACCCCAGCGACATATCCGATGCCCGCTGGGCGTTAATCGAGCCCACCTTGACCGCCTGGCGGCAGGCCAGGCTCAACCGCCGGCCCACCGGCCAACCAGCCTCCGTCGAGCTACGGGACATCTTCAACGCGATCCTGTACGTCAACAGAACAGGAATCGCCTGGAAATACCTGCCGCACGACTTCCCCTCCTACAACACCGTCTACACCTACTACGCAGCCTGGCGCGACGAAGGAATCTTCGCCCAGCTCAACTACGAGCTGACCGGCCTGGCCCGCGTCAAGGAAGGCCGAAAAGCCGAACCAACCGCCTGCGTGATCGACACCCAGAGCGTGAAGACCTCCACCAACGTGCCCCTCACCAGCCAAGGCACCGACCCCAGCAAGAAGATCGTCGGCCGCAAGCGAGGCATCGTCACCGACACCCCAGGCATCATCCTCGCCGCGACCGTCGCCGCCGCAGGCCTGTCCGACAACGTCATCGGAATACGACTGATCAACCAAACCAAAACCGCCTACCCGACGATAACGAAAACCTGGGTCGACTCCGGCTTCAGAAACGCCGTAATCGAGCACGGCGCCACATTAGGCATCGACGTCGAAGTCGTAGCCAGAAAGCCCGAGACCCGCGGATTCCATGTCGTCAAACGCCGATGGGTCGTCGAACGCAGCCTGGGCTGGCTCATGCTCTATCGCCGCTTAACCCGCGATTATGAAACCCTCCCCTCCAACTCCCAAGCCATGATCCACCTCGCATCAATCAACAACCTCACCAAACGCATAACGGACGAGACCACCCCAACCTGGCGAGGCGCCTACTAGGACATAAGCCGCAACCTACTCAAATCAAATGCCCTCTTAGGCGACCCCGCCGACACGATCCTGCACGAACTCTGACTGGTCGGCACGCTGGAGCAGGCCCGCGCCGCCCCTTGCATGCTCATCCGCAGGAAGCTGGGGCCATGATTATGCTGGCTGTCCCATAGGTGCACTGATGCAGATGGCCGAATTGTTGGAGTTCTGAATCGTCTCAGTGAGTGGCGATGAGTTTCTGTAGCTGCGGACCGCTCTGCGAAATAAGATGAGGATAATGTCGAATGAGCAGCTTTGCCACGAGATCGTCGACATTTTCCCTAAGGAGGCTGCTGTTCATGCTGAGAAGCTCTTCGCAGATGTCGAGGAAGCACCTGATCACGTCCTTGTCGTCGTCCTCCTCCACGGCTGGCATAAACACTTCGGCAACGACCTCGAGCAGATATTCGAACATGCTGATGTAGGTTTCACCGTCTTGCTCGGCCTCCGCGTCGAGCGTCTGAATGAGCCGTCGCGCAGAGGGCATCTTCCAAAGGATCTCACGAGTTCGCCGGATCTGTTCTTCCAGGCTCACAAACTCGTCGCGATCAAAGTCATTCATGGTCATCCCCGAGGGAATATTCGCCGAATACTGAAGTGATAGGTCGAGGAGGCCTCAGGCCGCTGCGCAGTGCGCCTGCCCATAATTACATCCGCCCAGGTCATGACCGTGCGAGAGCTTCGCGTGGTGTGCGCGAGCTCCGGCCATCCAGGAGACGGAACCAAGTGCGGCATGATGATCAGCCGTGCTCCTTCGCCTGGCCTACCTCACCATCACGAACACGTTCGCCGCGCTGCGGTTGCTGCCCATGGGCGATCGGGACAAGGATTCGCACCTGAGGACCGAGCCTTTCTTACCGCCCTGCTGACCTCGTTGCCCCGCGAGGTCCTGCGCCGACTGCGACTCCTCGTCCGGCCAGACACCGTCCAGCGCTGGCGCCGCGATCTGGATACAACGGCGTCATGCCCGCACCTGCCGGCCGAAGCAGCCTGGGCGCCCACCCACGGTCCGCTCCATCCGCACTCTCGTCCTGCGCCTGGTTCGGGAGAACCCCGGCTGGGGATATCGGCGGGTGCATGGTGAACTCACCACGCTCGGCATCAAGGTCGCACCGTCCACGGTCTGGGAGATCCTCAAGCAGGAAGGTCTTGATCCGGCGCCCGAGCGGGCGTCCACCACGTGGGCCGATTTCCTGCGCTCTAAAGCAGACGCACTGCTGACCTGCGATTTCATCGAGACCATCACGCTCAGCGGCCAGCGCCAGTACGTCCTGGCTGTCATCGAGCACGCCGCTCGGCACGTCCACGTGCTGGGCACCACCGCTCACCCGAGCGGGAACCAGGTGATCCAGGCGATGAAGAATCTCGTGATGGATCTGGAAGATGCGGGCTGCCAGGCACGCTTTCTGATCCGAGACAGGGATGGGAAGTTCCCCGCCCTCATGGACGAGATCCTCGCCGACGCAGGCATCCAGACCGTACTCACCGGCATCCGAATACCTCGCATGAACTCAATCGTGGAACGCTGGGTGCAGTCCCGCCACGACCTCCTCGGCCGTTGCCTGCTCTGGAATGAACACCACCTGCGCCACGCCCTGCGCGAGTACGAACACTTCTACAACCAGCACCGAGCCACCAAGGCATGAGCCAAGCGGCTCCACTACGCTCCGTTCCGGGCCCAATCACCGATCCAGCCATGATCGACAACCTCAACGTACGCCGACGTGACCGGCTCGGAGGAGTCGTGCACGAGTACGAACATGCCACTTGAACTGCATGGATGTAATTTTTGGCAGGCGCACAGTTCTCGGAGAAGGCCACGCGGATTGATGTCAAGGACACCCAGCCCACAACAGCCAGAAAGGGGACGTTTCTTATTAATTCCGGCAATGGTGTGAGCTTTTGTTATGGAGTACCAGTAAACGGGTGTCCATAACTCGGCAGGAGTGGCATTTGATAAACCTGCAAACGGCTGTTAATCGCGCCGTCGAGCTGGCAGTCGTAGCCGAAATCCAGCCTTGCGGGCACCGCTAGCACGTGGATCAACGCAGCGCAAGAGGTTGATTGCCATTTGTCAGCGTGAGTAACTGTCAACGCCCGACGGAAACGCCGGCAAAGACCCAGCAGCTGCACGGACGGGTGCCGCGACCAACGATCCCCGCCCGTGGAGCACCATTCGATGCAAGGGGAGCCTACCCGCTATGTCCATGAAACGCACGCTCTTACCGGCCACTCTGATCGCGCCGTTCGCGATGCTTGGCGCGCCCCCAGCATTCGCCGACGATCCTCAGCCGCTTCCGGACAATCCCAACGTTGTGGTCGGATACGACAACGAGACGGAAATCTTCCCCGCCAAAGAGGCCCCTCCCTCGATGACCATGGCCTGCCGGACGGGAGACGCCACCTACCGGGTCTCCACGTACAGCAACAGCCACAAGGCCGTCGGCCCGACGCAGTCCAATCACAACGGAACGTCCCGCGCCGCCACATCGACCTTCACCGCCACGGTGTCCGGAACCGTCTCGATCTCCTGGAACGTCTCTGGCAGCCTGAAGGTGGACAGGCTCATCGCGGGCGCCGAAGTGGCCGCAGGCGTCAACCTGTCCGCAAGCCTGACGGCCTCGTTGGGGAACCAGATCGCCGTCCCGACCCCGCCGCGCAAAACGACGCTCGCCACGTACGGCGTATGGCGCAAGAAGACCAACGGCATTTACCAGGTTTGCGGCCAAAGCCGTCGGCGACACGTGACCGCGTGGACCCCCTGGCAGGTCGGCTGGTACGTCAAGCAAAGGTGATCTCGACATGACAATCCGACAGGTAGTGCCTCTCCTTGCTTCCTGCACCATCATCGGCTTGGCGGTGGCCTGCGCGGCCCTGCCTCCAGCGAATCCGGTGCCGGACCGGCGAGGCACCACCTCGTCGGCCGTCCCGACCGAGACCGCAGTGACCACACCACCACCGCCCAACCTCACGCCGCTCCGCATGCCAGGCATGGACGCGGGCACAAAAACCGTCCTCAAGGCAGGGCCGAGAAGAGGGTCCATGGTCGTCGGCGACATCCCATCCGGAAAGAACGAGCTCTGGGTGCTGTTCAACTGCCGGGGAAAGGGCAAGGCGGAGATCATCCTCGAGCCGGGCTATAACATGCCCTTCACCTGCCTCGACAACCTGATCAGCCCCATCATGAACCGGCTCGACCTCGGCCAGAGGGAGACCCTGACGGTACGAATCCAGGCCCCGGACTCAGTCGAGTGGGCCTTGCGCGTCACACGCTGAGCCTCAGAGGCGTTTCCCAAATCTGTCGCAGATACGGGAGTCAGTCTCTCCACGACCGTCCATGATCAGCTCATTTGCTCTCTGGTGTGCCCCAGGTTGAGCGGAGGTGTGTCATCCATCTGGCAGGAGACCTGTCAATCCCCTGAAAACGTGGAGACGGCCCTATGCCACAGCGGTCCTCAGCAGGACCGATGAGGCTTTCCTCTTCTCGATCATGTGACGCTCGAATGTGACGGGCGACGAGCCGTCGTTGGCACTGTGCCGCCGGGTGATGTTGTAGAAGTCCGCGATCCAGGTCGCCATCTTTAGACGAGCCTCGACCCTGGTGCGGAACCGGTGGCGGTGCACGTACTCGACCTTGAGCGTGCTGTTGAGCGCCTCGGCCGCTGCGTTGTCGAGCGCGCAGCCGACCCGCCCCATCGACTGGACCACGCCCAGATGCCGGCACAGGTCCTGGTAGCGAGCCGCGGTGTACTCCGAGCCGCGGTCCGAGTGGAAGATCACCCCGTCCACGTCGCCGCCGCGAGTGGCGACGGCCATCTGCAGTGAGGCGCAGGTCAGCGCGGCATCGTGATGCTCGGACATGGCGTAGCCGAGCAGCCGGCGGGAGAACAGGTCCTCGACCGTAGCCAGATACAGCTTGCCCTCGCCGGTGTCGATCACGGTCACATCGCCGCACCACAGCACGTCCGGAGCAGGCGCGGTGAACTTCCACCGGACCAGATCCGGGGCGGCCGGCCGCTTGCCCTGCCGGGTCAACGCCCGCGACTTGCGATGTTTCCGGCCAGCCAAACCGAGCTCGGACATGCGTGCCGCGACGGTGCTCTCTGATACCCGCCAGCCCACTTCATGCAGGTCACGCGTGATCCGGGGCGAGCCGTAGGTTCCCCCGGAGGCCTCGAACAGGCGGGTGATCTCCGCGTCCAGGTCGGCCCGCCGGCATTCGCGGGCAGTCGGCGCGTCCTGGCCGATGCGGTTCTTCCACTTGTAGAACCAGGACTGCGACTCCCCTAATGCCCGGCAGGAGGTGACGTGGTCGATGCCGTGCTCGGTCTTCTGGGAGCTGATGAAGGCCGCCACGCTTATCGGCCCATCGCCTCTTTGACCCACAAGACCACAGAGCGCTTGAGCACTGTGAGACTGAAGAGGCACCGCCCGACAAGCCAGGGTCTGACCCAGCTTGAGACTGGCCACCGTGCCTTGGTGATGACCTGTCGCCCTGGCCCGGGCGGTGCCGCCGGACCAGGCGTGGATGGGTCCCCAAAGGGGCCTCGCCATGTGCATCATCACAGTCCTGACCTCCTCGCCCGGCCGGTGACCATCACCTTCCGAGCCTGTGAGGAGATCCGTGATCCGCCCCGCCGACGACCACACCGTCCCTGCCGACGCCGACGTTCATGAGGAGATCGTCCTCGGCGTGGACACCCACAACGACGTGCACGTCGCAGCAGTGATCACCGTCATGGGCGTGCTCCTCGGCACCCAGGCGTTCCCGGCCACCGCCGACGGATATGCCGCGCTACTGGACTGGGCGCGCGGACACGGCCGGCTGCGACGAGCTGGAGTCGAAGGCACCAGCTCGCACGGCACCGCGCTCAACCGCTTCCTGCGCCGCCACGACATGCAGATCCTGGAGATCAACCGACCCGATCGGGCCCGTCGGCGGCGGCGCGGCAAGAGTGACGCCATCGACGCCGAGAACGCCGCCCGAGCCGTGCTGTCGCAAGAGGTCACTGCCATCGCCAAGACCGGTGACGGCGCCGTCGAGATGATCCGCATGCTCAAAGTCGCCAAGGATTCGGCGGTCAAGGCTCGCACGCAAGCCATCAACCAGTTGCGGGCCGTCCTCATGCGCGCCGACCCGACGCTGCGCGATGCGCTCGCTGGCCTTGGGCCGACCACGCTCATCCGCACCTGCGCAGACCTGCCCGAGGATGAGCATCGCACCATCGACGACGCGGCCCGCACCGTGCTGCGCATGCTCGCCCGCCGGATCCTGGCCCTGACCGAAGAAGCTCGCGCTCACGAACGCGCACTGGTCACGATCATCACCGAACGCGCGCCGCGACTGTTGCAGCGGCACGGGATCGGACCGGACACCGCCGCCGCGCTGCTCATCACCGCCGGCGACAACCCCGACCGGCTCGGCAGCGAAGCGGCCTTCGCCGCCCTGTGTGGCGTCAACCCGATCGAGGCGTCCTCCGGCAAGACCGTCCGGCACCGGCTCAACCGCGGTGGCGACCGGCGCAGCAACAGCGCCCTCTACACGATCGTCGTGACCCGCCTTGGCCGCGACGCGCGCACCCGCGCCTACGCCGAACGCCGCACCACCAAGGGCAAATCCAAGAAAGAGATCATCCGCTGCCTCAAGCGCTACGTCGCTCGTGAAGTCTTCCCGATCATCATCCAAGCACTCTCACCTGCGGATACCTCGTCCGCTGCGGCTTGACAAGCATAGGGGCGTCGTCACGCTCGTCTTCCAGCTCGGCGCGTTCCTTCTCCCACACCGCTTTCTCATCGGCGTGCTGCTTGACCAGCGCGGCCTTCTCACGCCGCAGCCGGGCCAGCTCCTCCCGCTCGGACTCCTCCAGCGTTCCACTCCCGTCGCCGTCGCCGCCGCCGTTGTACTGCTCGGCGAGCCGATCCATCTGCACCCAATTGTGCAGCGTGTACGGGCTGATCCCCAGATCCCGCGCCACCTGAGCCACGGACTTGCCGGTCTCCTTCACGATACGCACCGCCCCAGTCCGGAACTCCGGATCAAAGCGCCGCCGCGTAATGGCTGCCACGACCAAACCTCTCCCGATTCGGTCTCCACGCTATGAGGGGAAGCGCATGTGATCGGCCAGTGGCGACAGCGACGACAGTGGCAGTTCCCGATGCGTCCATGCCTGCTTGAGATCCTCGGGGGTGTAGCGGGGAAGCAGGTGAAGGTGGAAGTGGAACACGGTCTGCCAGGCCATAGGGCCGGTAGCGTGCCAGATGTTCATCCCGCCCGGTTCCAGCGCGCGCCGCAGCAGGGCGGCGGTGTGCACAGCACCCCGCATCAGCAGGCCCGCGCGGTCCGGGCCGATGTCGATCAGGTCGCGACAGTGCTCGCGGGGGACGACCAAGGTGTGACCGCGAGTCGCCTGCGAGATGTCAAGGAAGGCGACCACGTACTCATCGGAGTAGACGATCTCCGCGGGGATCTCCCCAGCAACGATGCCGCAGAATGTACAGGTTTCGGTCATGGCCGCCCTTCCTCCACTTGATCGAACCAGAGCGTAGCGACGCCGGATCAGGCGCAAGGGAGCGAGGCATGTCTGTCAAGCTGGGCACCGGCCGCAGGTGGGCGGGACGGGCGCTGCCAGCACGCAGTTGCCGAGCCATCTCGCAGAACTGGCCAGTTGTAAGAGAGGTGGCGAGACAGCGACCCAGGCGAACTCGGCGATAACCATGCGGCATGCTGGCCTCGCACGACTCCTCATGCATGACAATGGCCACCGTCAATCCGCACGACACGAGAGGCACAGCACGATGGTGAACCGCGACGGCCAGGCCGCTGCACTCGACGACCCGGTGGGTGAATCACTACGCGGTCACCACGCACACCTCGCCCGCCGGCTGGGACGGGCTACCACCTACCTGCCGGAAGTGGCGACCTTCTCCGCGGTAACCGCCGACCCGGGCCCGCAGGAGTGGGCCGACCTCGCCCAGCTGCTGGGGCGAGGCGAGTTCGCCGACATGTTCAGCTGCGCGGCCACACCACCGTCGGACTGGCAACCGGTCTTCGTCCTCGAAGGCCGTCAGATGATCTGGCCCGGCGGCAGCCGGCCCGATCACCCACATGGCAAGACCGTCACCGGTGTGGTCGAACTGGGCGCGGACAGCGTGCCCGAGATGCTCGACCTCGTCGCGCGGGCGCAGCCGGGACCGTTCTGGCCGCGCACCCACGAGCTCGGCGCCTATCTCGGCATCCACGACAACGGCACGCTGGTGGCGATGGCCGGCGAACGACTCCGGCCACCGGGATGGACCGAGATCAGCGCCGTCTGCACCGCTCCCGAGGCACGCGGGCGAGGCCATGCCGCCCGCCTGATCACTGCGCTCGTCGCGCGTATCGCCGCTCGAGGCGAACGTCCCTTCCTGCACGTGGCCGAGGCCAACACCGACGCGATCGCCCTCTACGAGCGGCTCGGCTTCGAAACCCGCAAGCACGTAACCTTCCGGGGGTTCCGTACACCGTGACCGCCTGCGCCGCGCCTGGCTTCCAGCGACTTCTCGCGGATGTACGCGCGCTCGGACTCGGCCATCCCGGCGAAGAAAGCGAACAACGCCGCCCCATGCCCGGCAGGGCTGTAGAGCCTCTACACCGACGGGGTCTTCTTCATAGCCCTCGGGTACGACCTCGTTCGGGAGATGACGTCGTACGCGGACGCGTGTAGGCGAGGGCTGGACATAGGGGGATTCCGGATGAAGGCGATTGTGGTGACGGACAAGGCCGCGGGAACGGCCGGGATGACGCTGGTGGAACGGCCCGAGCCGCAGGCAGCGCTGAACGACGTCGTCGTCCAGGTCCATGCGTCGGGATTCGTCCCGACCGAGATGGCGTGGCCCTCGACCTGGACCGATCGCCTCGACCGTGACCGAACACCGTCGATCCCCGGGCACGAGCTGGCCGGAGTGGTCACCGCTCTCGGCTACGGCACCAGGGGCAGGTCGGTGGGACAGCGGGTGTTCGGCCTCACGGACTGGACCCGCGACGGCACCCTGGCGGAGTATGTGGCCGT